>JANLPX010000517.1:0-15980 GCA_031367485.1 Alphaproteobacteria bacterium
TTCGCCGAGAGCCGTGGTAGACCACCACGTTGATAGGCCAGGTGTGGAAGTGCCGCGAGGCATGTAGCTTACTGGTACTAATCGCTCGATCGGCTTGATCGTTCTTAGTTGAACTCATGAGAGCGCTTTGAATGCTCTTTCTTACGATGATGTCTTCTCAAATCTGTTTTGTTGACCTGGTGGTTTTGCCGAGAGGTCCCCACCCGATCCCATTCCGAACTCGGTCGTTAAGCCTCTCTGGGCCGATGGTACTTCGTCTCAAGGCGCGGGAGAGTAGGTCGCCGCCAGGTCTACAAAACAGATTTACAGTCCTGTCTTCAGGACGGTCCAAAACCCTTCACTCACGATACCTTATGCCTTTCCAGGCACGCGACTTGACGCGGGGTGGAGCAGCCCGGTAGCTCGTCAGGCTCATAACCTGAAGGTCACAGGTTCAAATCCTGTCCCCGCACCCAAGTCCTTCCAAATAGCCTCCTTCGCTGGAGGCTTTTTTGCGTTCGGGCACCCTATCGCCGGTCCGTGCGCTTGGCGTACAAGCCGCAATGGCCATTGTTGCACCTCCCTCTCCAATCGAGACGATTATCGTCACCGCTCCACGCTTGCCGCCCTTGGGCGGCGAGGCAGTGTTTGCGACTGAACAGCTGGATGCGGAGGCCTTAAAGACCACGCCACGCTTGGACGCCGCCCTGAAGCGCGTGCCCGGCGTTTCCCTATTCCGTCGCACGGGGAGCGACGCTGCCAATCCAACGATCCAGGGTATTTCCCTGCGGGGTATCGCGCCGTCGGGGGCGGGCCGGGCTCTGGTCACCTTGGATGGTGCGCCGCAGAACGATCCCTTTGGAGGGTGGGTCATTTGGTCTGCCTTGCCGCCCGAGGGACTGGCCAGCGTGACCCTCGTGCGGGGTGCGGGCGCGGGAGCCTACGGTGCCGGAGCCCTGACGGGCGTGGTGGCCTTAGAAGCGCGGAATGGTGGTGCATCGACACTGGACATCAGTGCGGGTCAGCGAGGGTCTATACGCGGCGCTGCGACCCTTGGCGCGCCCGGTTTGCAGATCACGCTCGCTGGTGAGACGACAGACGGCTATCGCCCAGTCCGTGGTGCGGTTGCCGGTGGAGCCGACACGGCGACGTTCCTAGACGCGGGTTCGGTTTCGGTGGGGGTGAGCGGCAAGATCAGTGACATTGCGACCAGTGTGCGTGTGTTTGGCTATCAGGAACAGCGCGGGGCGGGCCTGCGCGGAGCGGACTCGACGGCGCAAGGCGCGGGGGCCACCCTTGGCCTTGTCCATTTGGCAGACGGCGGCGGTTGGCGCGCCCAGGCTTGGGTTCGTTCCAGCGATCTGGCCAATAGTTCCGTAGCGGTAACAGCGAAGCGGGCGGGCACCACACCGGCGGCTGATCAGTACTCAACGCCGGCCCTTGGCTACGGCTTCAATGCGGCGTGGCAAGCACGAGGTGACGTCTGGTCTTGGGAGCTGGGGGGTGACGCGCGGTTTGCGACGGGGCAGGCCCACGAACGCTTTCGATTCCTCAACGGGGCCTTCACTCGGGCGCGTGATAGCGGCGGACGGACCGCGGTCGGCGGGATTTATGCTGAGCTTGTTCGAGACTCGGGCGACTTGCTGTTGACCGGCGGTGCACGGGTCGATGGCTGGCGGCAAACCGGTGCCATTCGGCGCGAGAATGATCTGGCGACCGGACTGCCGACGCTGAACAGTTCAACGCCCGACAGCTCTGGCGTGACGCCGACAGCACGCTTCGGCGCGCGATGGAAGATTTCGGACGACACGTGGCTGCGAGGTGCGGCCTATGCGGGTTTCCGACCGCCGACCCTCAATGAGTTGCACCGCCCGTTCCGTGTGGGCAATGACATCACCGAGGCTAATCCGACCCTTGTGCCTGAAAAGCTCTATGGGGCAGAGCTTGGTTTTGGCGGAGATGGTGTTTTGCGCTGGCGCGGGACCCTGTTCTTCAATCAACTTGATGATCCGATCACCAACGTAACTATCGGGCGGGGGCCAGGCACCTTTCCAATTGCCGGGTTTGTTCCAGCCGGCGGGGCGCTTAGAAAGCGACAAAACGCGGGCCGGATAGAGGCCTGGGGTTTGGAGGGGGAAGCTTCGCGGGCTTTCGAGAGCCTTACGTTGAATGCCGCATTTTCGGCCACGCGCGCGCGGGTCAACGGCGGATCCTCGGCCCCGCAATTGACCGGAAAACGCCCGGCCCAGGCCCCTGAGCTGAGCATTACAGCCGGTGCACAGTGGCAATTGGCAGAGCGGCTGAGCCTGTCGCTCGACACGCGGTTTGAGAGCCAGCGTTTTGAGGATGATCTCAATACCCGCAAGCTGGCCTCTGCCCTGAGCCTAGATGCCCGAATGGCTTGGCAAATTGGCTCAGATTCTGAGATCTATTTGGCAGCGGAAAACCTCAGCGATACCAAGATCGCGGTAGGTCAGACCGGTGACGGCGTGGTCAGCTACGCGGCACCCCGGCTGGTAAGGATCGGGTTTTCCCTGCGACGCTAATTTGCTCGGCAGGACAATGCTGACGTCCAGGCTTTGGAAAACTCTGACTAACGTGGCAGGAACGGCTGACCCGCAAGACTCGGGCTGGGAACTCGCATGTGAACTATCGCCACGCCTTCCATGCCGGTAACTTCGCTGATCTGGTGAAGCATGCCGCGCTCTTGGCGGTGCTTGAGGAGATGCTGGCCTCTTCAGCGCCCGTGACCGTTGTCGATACCCATGCCGGGCGAGGTCTGTACGATCTTACGAGTGATGAGGCACAGCGGTCGGGGGAAGCTAAGGCCGGGATCGGCATGCTGATGCAGGCGCGGGACTTGCCGCAAGCCATGATGCCGCTTCGGAGCGCTGTGGTTGAGCTGAACCGCGCGCGCCAGGGAGAGTTCTATCCAGGCTCGCCACTGTTGATCGCGCGCCGGTTGCGGCCCCAGGACCAATATGTTGCCTGTGAGCTTCGGCCCGATGAGTTTGAAGCTTTGGCTGCGGTTCTTAGGGGTGTCACCAACGCAACGCCGATTTGTGCTGACGGGTATCGCACTGTCACCGAGAAAATGCCCAGCCGTGGCAGGGTGTTGGTGCTGATTGATCCGCCCTTTGAGCGAGCCGATGATTACGCACAGGTCGTTACGGCGCTTGTGCGCATTCTGGCTAAAAACCCATTGGCTCAGGTGTTGATATGGTTGCCGCTCAAGGACCTCGAGACCTTTGACGGTTTTCTGCGGGACGCCGAGGAGTGCGGTGCTGGCATCCTGACTATCGTAGAGGCGCGGATGCGTCCCCTGACCGACCCGATGAAAATGAATGGGTGTGCGCTTGTGCTGGCCGGCACTTCCCCCAGTGTCGAGGGTCGGTTGCGCGAGATTGCCGACTGGACAGTGAAATCGCTGGGTAGCCAGGGCGAGGCTCGAATTTGGCATACGCACCCATGATAAAACGTTTGATCGACATGTTTGGCGCGCTGATTGGGCTGGTTCTGCTATGGCCGATCATGGGCCTCGTGGCGCTAGCTGTATGTGTAGAGTCGCCCGGGCCAGCCATCTATTGGTCGCAGAGGGTTGGACGTGCTGATGGCCTATTCATGATGCCCAAGTTTCGCAGCATGCGGATTGACGCGCCCGATGTCGCGACCCATTTATTGCCAAATCCAGACCATTGGATCACCCCTTTGGGCAGGTTCCTGCGACGCTCCAGTCTGGACGAGCTGCCGCAACTCTGGAGTATTTTGATCGGTGACATGAGTTTTGTGGGTCCAAGACCCGCGCTCCACAGTCAGGCCGATCTGATCGGCATCCGTGGGCAGTCGGGGGTCAACGCGCTGCGACCTGGCCTTACCGGTTGGGCTCAAGTCAACGGCCGCGATGATATCCCAATTTCGGAGAAGGCCCGCCTTGACGCCGAATACTTGGCACGACAATCGATCTGGCTGGATCTCGTAATCATCGCGCGGACGGCCGCGACGGCCTTTTCCGGTCGCGGTATCCGCCACTAAATCGCGACGGTTTTGGAGTTTGCGCGTTTGGGGTGTTCAAGGAGTGCCCATTTGCCCCCGAATACCGACGATCTAGACGGCACGGCCTCTCATCCTGGAACGCGCCGGGCCTTGATTTGGGGCGGCGCAATTGCGCTCATTGTTGCCTCTGCGGTGGCGCTTATCCTCATGCTATTTGATTGGAATCTCGTTCGTGACCCGATCGCACGGCTGGCGTCCGCGCGCTTAGGGCGGCAGGTGCAAATCGCCGGCAATCTGGAGATCCACCTATGGTCGCTGAAGCCCTACGCGACGATCGACGCCCTAGAGATCGGCAATCCGGCATGGGCAGGCCCAGGCCAGACCGCAAGCTTTGAGCGGGTGGTTGTGCAGGTCGAACTGCTGCCTCTGCTGCGGGGACGCAGGGTCCTGTCGCGGCTTGAACTTCAAAGCCCTGACATAAACCTGCGTCGTGACCTGCGGGGCCGGACCAGTTGGGATTTCTCAGACGGTCGGTCCAAGGCACCCCTGCGCTTGCCGGCCATCCGTCGCCTGATCGTCATAGGTGGACATCTCACTTTGGTGGACGAAAAACGTAAGCTGAGGCTGAAAGCCCAGTTCTCGGCTCAGGAGGTACAAGGGGTTTCGCGCGACGGGTTCCGGCTGGCGGGCCAGGGCGTGATGAATGGCGCGGCTTTTCGGCTGACCCTTGGGGGCGGGCCACTGCTGAACATAGAGCCAGACAACCCCTATCCTTTCACCGCTGACATCATGGCTGGACCAACCCGGGTCAAAGCAAACGGTGCACTAGCGACCGCCTTCGATTTCGCTCATCTCACCGTAGACCTATCGGCGAAAGGCGTTGACCTCGGTGATCTCTATGACCTCACCGGAATTCCATTCCCCAATACGCCACCTTATCAACTGAAGGGACGGCTAGTTCGTTCGCTGCGGGAATATCGGATCGACAATCTCAATGGGCGGTTAGGCGACAGCGATATTGCCGGGCACTTGACGGTCAGCACCGGCCGGGATCGTCCATATCTCAGCGCTGATCTTCGTACCCGTAGCTTAGACTTTGATGACCTCGCCACTATCTTTGGTGGACCGCCTTCGACGGGAGCAGGGGAGACGGCCTCGCCCAACCAAGTGGCGATGGCGCGCACGATGAACACCCAACGCCGCCTGTTGCCCGATGCGACGCTCAAGGTGGCTCGGATTCGCGCCCTCGATGCCGATGTGCGCTATCGCGTCACCAGCATCCATGATGCGATCCTGCCGCTGCGGGCGGCCGATGTAACGGTCAAACTCGAACAAGGCCTGTTGATTGCCCAGCCCTTAGTCTTCGACTTGCCGCAGGGCCGCATTTCGGGTCGGATTGGTCTAGATGCGCGTCCGGCTCTGCCGATCACCGATGTGGATATCTCGATCGCCAATGCGCGGTTGGAACAACTTATCCCGATTAAGGACACCACAGCATCAGGTCGACAGCCCTTTACCGGTGCACTGGTGGGGCGGATCAAATTGCGCGGTGTAGGCGACTCCGTTCACCGAGCTGCGGCCCATGCCAGTGGCCAAGTATCCCTGATCGTGCCGCATGGCGAGATCAGACGGGCCTTTGCCGAACTGATCGGGATTGATCTGACGAAGGGTCTTGGATTGCTGTTTGCCAAGAACCAAGAGACCACGCCTATTCGCTGCGCTATTGCCGATTTCAAAGCCGCCAATGGCCTGTTGGTCGCCGATCACTTGGTGTTTGATACTGGCCCAGTGCTTGGGACAGGGCATGGCACGGTCGACCTTGATAGAGAACGCATTGATTTCACGCTCCAGGGTCAACCTAAGCAGTTTCGACTGGTTCGAATTCGGGCACCTATTCGGATTACCGGCCCAATCACGGCACCTAAGGTCGGGATCGAGAAGAGCGCGGCCCTGATGCAGGGCGGTGTAGCGGCAGTTCTGGGTGCTGTGGCCTCTCCCCTAGCGGCGGTGTTGCCATTCGTTAGTCCGGGATTGGCCAAGGACGCACCGTGCGGTGCGTTGATTGCCCAGGCGGGCCACACCACAAAAGCTCTTCGCTCTATAACTCGCCCCGGCGGTTGACGGACCTATTGGACGCGATCCAATGTCATAGGGAGAAGTTTTTTAAATTGGCCGGGGAGCGCCAGATCCATGTCTCTAATTTCCTTGAAACGTCCCGCAGGACTGGTTTTTGGGTTGGCACTCGCCTTTGCTGCGGTTGGTGGATCAGCGATGGCCAGCATCGATGCGGCCAAAGTGACCACTGAACGCCAGGCTAATTTCAAGAAAATCGGTACAGCCTTCAAGGCAATCATTGACGGGCTGAAGGCCGATACGCCGGACACCAAGTCCATGGCCGTCCAGGCCAAGATCATCAAAGATCTCTCGCCGAAAATTGTCCATTGGTTCCCCAAGGGGACGGGACCTGAGAGCGGCCTAAAGACAGGTGCCAAGGCCGAGATCTGGACGGACTGGGCGACCTTTGCCTCAGCCGCCAAGGGATTGCAGACCCAGAGCGCTAAGCTGGAAATGGTAACCAAGACGGGCGATGTCGATGCGATCAAGGCCCAGGTCAAAGCTACAGGCGGGGCATGCGGCACCTGCCATACGAAGTTCCGGGCACAAGAAAAGAAGTAGCCTGTGTCTGCCCCGACTAAGCCTGTTCGACTTTGGGATGGCCCGACGCGGCTATTCCATTGGGGACTTGTCGCCTTAATCCTGACGGCTTGGTTATCGGCCGGCAAGAATATGGAGCTCCATAAGCTGGCGGGCTACGGCGTGATGGGCCTTGTGGTGTTTCGCCTTTGGTGGGGTGTTGCCGGTGGGTCAACGGCGCGGTTTACGAGTTTCGTGACCGGACCAAAGACCACATCGGCCTATCTGTCCGGCCTCAAGTCCCGAACCCCGGGCGAGACGGCTGGCCATAATCCGCTTGGAGCCTGGAGCGTTGTAGCCATGATCAGTTTGATCTTGGTTCAGGCCGGACTGGGCCTCTTTGCCACGGATATCGACGGGATCGAGTCGGGCCCCTTTTCGGACAAGGTCGATTTCGATACCGGACGGCTGTTCTCAGAGTGGCACGAGATTGCATTCAGGGTGCTGCAGGGCCTCATCGGTCTGCACTTGGCAGCCATCGCCTTCTACGCTCTTTGGAAACGCGAGAACCTGATTGGGGCCATGATCACAGGCCGCCGCCGCTTTTCCTATGCCGCCACCCCACTGGTCGCCGCTCCAACGTGGCGATTGATTGTGGGCATTCTGTTGGCCGTTGCCGCCGCCTATGGGATCGCCACGGGTTTCCGGTTCAAGCTTTAGCCCGCCGCGCCTTTGAGGCAGTTGAGCCAGGCGTCCTCGCGGGCCCGCTCAGCCGCGCGCAAGGTCGTCTCGGCATCGCGAACATAGGCATCATGCTTGCGCCACTCTAGCACGGCACCCTCGCGTGCGCCTCGAGCACCCTCCAGGGTCTCAAAGCGCGCCAGGATCGCGCGAACGCTGTAATTCACCGGTGGCCCCACGGTTTCTCTGTCGGGATAAACGCCGGTGATTGAGTCTGTGGACTCTTTTTCGATCAAGAACACATCGGCCCATCCGGCGTGGTGTCGCATGAGGGCCCAGGGGCGTTCGATCTGGTCGGTCATGGTCGGTTCCTTCGCAATTCGCCGATGACACTAGCGCGCGTCGCGGCTGGCTCCAATCGCTGCGTTGCGAGATTATGCGTCGTCGGTTCGAGTTTGCGAGGGCAAGCGGCATCATCGAGGCTAGACGGCGCTCGACATGGCCCGCTAGGTGAGCGGTCAGACCAACGGAAGACACGCCTATGAAGCCTGCCTCAGTTTCCGACTACCGCGCTTTGGCTCGTCGCCGACTTCCCCCTATGTTCTATGAATACATCGACGGTGGTTCCTATGCCGAAGTGACGCTGGGCCGCAACGTCGCCGATATGGAAGCCATCGCGCTGCGTCAGCGGGTGATGCGCGACATGTCCAAGCTGAATATGACGGTTGAAACGCTGGGTCAGCGCCTAACGATGCCGGTTGGATTGGCCCCTGTCGGCATGGCCGGGATGTACGCGCGACGCGGGGAGGTGCAGGCTTCCAGGGCCGCGACGGCAGCCGGGATTCCATTTTGCCTGTCCACCGTCAGTGTTTGCGCGGTCGAGGAGGTAGCTGCCACCGGTACGGCACCCTGGTTCCAGCTCTATATGTTGAAGGACCG
Source organism: Alphaproteobacteria bacterium (assembly GCA_031367485.1). Lineage (GTDB taxonomy): Bacteria > Pseudomonadota > Alphaproteobacteria > Caulobacterales > Caulobacteraceae > Phenylobacterium. The sequence continues at coordinate 8,227 of JANLPX010000517.1, forward strand.
AGGTTACATGCGTGAGCTCTTGGCCAGGGCCAAGACGGCGGGGTGTCCGGTGCTGGTGTTCACAGTGGATCTGCCGCTGCCAGGCTCGCGCTACCGCGATGTGCGCTCTGGGTTCACGGGTTCAAGCGGGATTTCAGGTTCATTGAACACCGCATGGCAGGGGGTGACCCATCCTGCTTGGGTTTGGGACCTCTATATGGGTGGAAGGCCCCATACCCTTGGCAACGTGCAGGGCGCGATTCCCGATGGTCGCCGGGTCACTGACTTCCTCTCCTGGATCGCCAAGAATTTTGACAGATCAGTGACCTGGGCCGACTTGGATTTCGTACGGCAAAACTGGGATGGCCCGATCGTGATCAAGGGCGTGCTCGACCCAGACGACGCGCGCGATACCGTCAAGGCCGGAGCTCAGGGTCTCATTGTTTCCAATCATGGTGGGCGGCAATTGGACGGCGTGAAGTCTTCTATCTCCGCCCTGCCGCGCATTGTCGACGCTGTGGGCGGCGACCTGGACGTCTTTATGGATGGAGGCGTGCGCTCGGGATTGGACGTGCTGAAGGCGCTGGCTCTGGGCGCAAAAGCCTGTTTTGTCGGCCGCGCTTGGGCCTATGCGCTTGGGGCTGGTGGCGAGGTCATGGTCTCGAAAATGCTCGCTACCCTCAAGAGTGAGTTGGCCACTGCGATGATCCTGACCGGATGCCGCGATGTCACCAAAGCCGACAATTCCCTGCTCGATAATGCATCTTAGAAATTCTTTTCTGATCCGCAGCTTCCTTACCATCGACAAGGGTCGTTTCTGCCGGTAATTCCCCGAGGAACGCGCCTTCACGGTCCTCGCGACCGCGTATTAGCGTGCCTGGATATCAGTGGAGTGGGGAACGCGTATGAGCGCTCCGGAGAAGCAAGGTCTGTACGATCCGCGCAACGAGCATGACTCGTGTGGGGTAGGGTTTGTTGCCAATATCAAAGGCCGCAAATCGCATGAAGTCGTGACCAGCGGTCTGGAGATTCTCATCAATCTGGACCATCGCGGTGCCGTGGGTGCAGACCCGCTGGTGGGGGATGGTGCCGGGATTCTGATTCAGATTCCGGACGGTCTGCTGCGCGGCTGGGCCAAGAGTGCGGACGTCGATCTGCCGCCGGTCGGCGAATATGCCGTGGCGATGTGCTTCCTGCCGCAGGACGAGGAGACCCGCGCGGTTGCTGTCCATCAGTTTGAGCACTTCGTTAAGGTCGAGGGCCAACACCTAATTGCGTGGCGTGAAGTTCCCACTGACACGAACGGGCTGGGCGAGGCAGTGCTGGCCCAAATGCCGGTTATTCAGCAGGCCATTGTCGGCAAGGGATCCAACATCAAGGATCAGGATCACTTCGAGCGCAAGCTGCTGACGATCCGCAAGCAGGTGCAAAATCCGCTCGCAGAGCTGGCCATCAAGAAGAACCTGCCCAAGCTAACCCAACTCTATATGCCGTCGTTTTCCACACGGACGGTGGTCTATAAGGGCCTGCTTTTGGCCCATCAGGTGGGTAGCTTCTACAAAGACCTACGGGACGAGCGGACGACTTCGGCTCTGGCCCTGGTCCATCAACGTTTTTCCACCAACACCTTCCCTTCGTGGAAGTTAGCCCACCCTTACCGGTTCATCGCCCATAACGGCGAGATCAACACCGTGCGCGGCAATGTTAACTGGATGAACGCGCGTCGCCGTACGCTCGAAAGCGACCTGCTTGGGGCAGACCTGAGCAAGATGTGGCCGCTGATCCCGCATGGCCAATCCGACACCGCCTGTTTGGACAACGCCCTAGAACTGCTGCTAGCGGGCGGCATTCCGCTGGCTCAAGCGGTCATGATGCTGATCCCGGAGGCGTGGGCAGGCAATCCGCTGATGGATGCCAAGCGTAAGGCCTTCTACGAATACCACGCGGCGCTCATGGAGCCATGGGACGGCCCCGCCGCGGTGGCTTTTACCGATGGCCGTCAGATCGGGGCGACCCTGGATCGCAACGGGCTGCGCCCAGCGCGGTTCGTCGTCACCGATCAGGACCACGTGATCATGGCCTCCGAAGTTGGGGTGTTGCAAATCCCTGAGGAGCGGATCGTCCGCAAGTGGCGACTGCAGCCCGGCAAGATGCTGCTGATCGACATGGAAGAAGGCCGTATCATCGAGGATGAGGAGATTAAGGCCAAGCTGGCCGATGCAGAGCCCTATGCCGAGTGGTTGGCCAACACCCAGTACAAGCTGGAGGACCTAGGCGAAGTCTCGCCAATGGAGGCGCCACCCACCAACGAACCGCCCAGTCTGCTAGATCGCCAGCAAGCCTTAGGTTACACCCAAGAGGACCTGTCCATCTTCCTGGAGCCTATGGCGCGCACGGGGGAGGACCCGATCGGCTCCATGGGTGGCGATATTCCGATTGCCGTGCTCTCAAAGCGGCCCAAGCTGCTGTACGACTACTTCAAGCAGAACTTCGCTCAGGTCACCAACCCGCCGATTGACCCGATCCGGGAAGAATTGGTCATGAGCCTGGTGTCCATGATCGGGCCTCGTCCCAATCTGCTGGGTCGCCAAGCCGGTAGCCATAAGCGGCTTGAGGTGGCTCAACCCATCCTGACCAACGAGGATTTGGCCAAGATCCGCTCGATCCATGAGCTGGTGGATGGTGCGTTCCGAACCGAAACTCTGGATGCGACTTGGTCAGCAGAAGATGGAGCCGAGGGCCTGCAGTCTGCCCTTGAGAAGCTTTGTCATCAGGCGACGGACGCGGTTCTGGCCGACATGAACATCCTAATCCTGTCGGATCGCGGTGCCACCTTTGACCGTATTCCAATCCCAGCCGCCCTGGCCACCGCGGCTGTCCACCATCATCTGATCCGCCAAGGCTTGCGCATGCAGACTGGCTTGGTGATCGAGACCGGTGAAGCTCGCGAAGTGCACCATTTCTGTGTGTTGGCTGGTTATGGCGCCGAGGCAGTGAACCCCTATTTGGCGTTCGAAACCTTAGAGGACATTCGGGTTGCCAATGGCGTGCCCCTGTCGGCCTATGAGGTTCGCAAGAACTATATCAAGGCCATCGGCAAGGGCGTGCTGAAGGTCATGTCGAAGATGGGCATCTCGACCTATCAATCCTATTGCGGCGCGCAGATTTTCGACGCCGTCGGACTGTCGTCGGACTTCATCGAGTCTTACTTCACAGGTACGGCGACCACGATAGAAGGTATCGGTCTCTATCAGGTTGCCGAGGAGGCCGTGCGTCGCCACCGAGATGCCTATGGTGACTCGCCGATCTATCAGTCCATGCTGGATGTCGGCGGCACCTATGCTTTCCGCTTGCGTGGCGAGGAACACGCCTGGACGCCAGAGACGGTTAGTCATCTGCAGCATGCTGTGCGTGGCAATTTACCGGATGAATACAAGGCCTTCGCCCAGGTTATTAATAACCAGTCAGAGCGCCTGCTGACGATCCGTGGCTTGTTGAAGTTCAAGCTGGCGGACAAGCCGTTGGACCTGGCGCAGATCGAGCCTGCCGCCGAGATCGTCAAGCGGTTCGCCACGGGGGCCATGAGCTTCGGCTCGATCAGCCGCGAAGCCCATACTAACCTGGCCATCGCCATGAACCGGATCGGCGGCAAGTCCAACACCGGAGAGGGCGGCGAAGAGAGTGATCGTTTCGTGCGCATGCCCAACGGCGACTCTATGCGCTCAGCCATTAAGCAGGTGGCGTCGGGACGGTTTGGTGTAACCACGGAGTATCTGGTGAATGCCGACGACATCCAGATCAAGATGGCCCAGGGCGCTAAGCCTGGGGAGGGCGGGCAGCTTCCAGGATACAAGGTCGATGCCAACATCGCTCGCGTTCGCCACTCAACGGCGGGCGTCGGACTGATCAGCCCGCCACCGCACCACGACATCTATTCTATCGAAGACCTAGCGCAGCTGATCCACGACCTGAAGAACGTGAATCCGTCCGCCCGGATTTCGGTCAAGCTGGTCTCAGAGGTTGGGGTTGGAACCGTCGCTGCCGGTGTGGCCAAGGCGCGGGCCGATCACATCACGATCTCAGGCTTTGAGGGTGGGACCGGGGCCTCGCCGCTGACATCCTTGACCCATGCGGGATCACCTTGGGAAATCGGGCTTGCTGAGACCCAGCAAACCCTACTGTTGAATGGGCTGCGCACGCGAGTGGCTGTTCAGGCTGATGGTGGTCTGCGCACTGGCCGCGACGTTGCGGTCGCCGCCTTGCTAGGGGCTGATGAGTTCGGCTTTGCCACGGCCCCGCTGATCGCCTCGGGCTGTATCATGATGCGTAAGTGTCACTTGAATACCTGCCCTGTGGGAGTGGCGACCCAGGACCCGGTTTTGCGCGCGCGCTTCACGGGTCAACCCGAACACGTGATCAACTACTTCTTCTTCGTGGCCGAAGAATTGCGCGAGATCATGGCTCAGTTGGGCTTTGCGACGCTGAGCGAAATGATCGGTCAGGTCAGCCGGTTGGATATGCGTGACGCATTGGACCACTGGAAGGCCAACGGCGTTGACCTGTCAAAGATCTTGCACGCCGTGCCGGCCCAGGCTCAATCTGTTCTGTGGAACCGTGACCGGCAGGATCACGGATTGGACAAGGCCCTCGACAATACCCTGATCGCTGATACGCGTTCAGCGATTGACGGCGGCGGGCCGGTACGGGCCAGCTACCCCATCCGCAACGGCAACCGCACAGTCGGTGCGATGCTGTCGGGTGCGGTGGCTATGCAGCATGGTCACAAGGGCCTTGCAGACGATTCGATCCGCCTCACGTTCACCGGCCAAGCGGGCCAAAGCTTCGGCGCGTTCGCTGCGCGCGGGGTTAGCCTTGAGCTCATTGGCGACGGCAATGACTATGTCGGTAAGGGGCTGTCGGGTGGTCGCGTGGTGGTGCGTCAACCGGCCAATGCCGACCGCGACCCGACCCAGAATATCATTGTCGGAAACACGGTGCTCTACGGTGCCATCGCCGGTGAAGCCTTCATTGAAGGCGTAGCCGGTGAGCGGTTTGCTGTGCGAAACTCAGGGGCCGTCGCGGTGGTTGAAGGCGTCGGCGACCATGGCTGTGAGTATATGACCGGCGGAGTAGTTGTGGTGCTGGGCGATACCGGACGCAATTTTGCGGCGGGCATGTCGGGCGGCGTGGCCTATGTCTATGACCCCAAGGGGCGTTTTCCGCCCTTAGCCAACATCGCCATGGTCGATCTGGAGCGGATTGGCTCGCTGACCTCGGCCTCCGATGAGGTCGGTCGTCCGAGCCGGAAATCCGTGAGCGTCGAAAACTCAGGCATGGGTGATATGCTGGGTCATGACGCGGAGCGGTTGAGGATATTGATCGAACGGCACCAGCTGCATACAGGCTCCAAACGCGCGCAGATGATCCTGGATAGCTGGGAACAAAGCCTTGGGCACTTCTGGAAGGTGATGCCCCAGGACTATCGTCGGGCCCTGGTTGATTTGGCCGCAGCCACCAAGACCGTCGCGGCCGTTGCCGCCGAATAACTCAAGTTTGAGGTAGAGATATGGGCAAGCCCACTGGCTTCCTGGAGATTGAACGGCGGGACCGTGGCTATGAAGCGCCGCAACATCGTCTGCGGACCTGGAAAGAATTCGTCAAACCGCTGGCGACCGGAGACCTGACTCAGCAGGCCGCGCGCTGCATGGACTGTGGGATTCCGTTCTGTCACCAGGGCTGCCCAGTCAATAACCAGATCCCGGATTTCAACAGTCTGGTCTATCGCGAGCAGTGGCAGACGGCGTTGGATAACCTGCAGTCCACCAACAACTTTCCGGAGTTTACCGGGCGCGTGTGCCCGGCACCCTGTGAAGCCTCTTGCACACTGAACATCATCGATAGCCCGGTCACCATCAAGACGATTGAGTGCCAGATCGCTGATCGCGGATGGGAAGAGGGTTGGATCACGCCGCAGATGTCGCCGCGCGGAACCGGCAAGCGGGTGGCGATTGTCGGATCTGGTCCTGCCGGCCTTGCCTGTGCTCAGCAGTTGGCGCGCGCGGGCCACGCCCCGACAGTATTTGAAAAATCCGACCGGATCGGCGGCCTGCTGCGCTACGGCATTCCCGACTTCAAGATGGAGAAGCATCTGATTGACCGTAGGGTCGCGCAGATGGAAGCCGAGGGCGTGATCTTCCGCACCAGTTTTGAGGTCGGTGTCACGGTTTCGGTTCAGCGCTTACTCGATGACTACGACGTTCTGGTGATGGCAGGTGGGGCCGAGGCACCGCGTGACCTCGAGATCCCTGGGCGGGAGCTTGGTGGTGTCCATTTTGCTATGGATTTCCTGACCCAACAGAACAAGCGCAATGCCGGTGACGACGAATTGCGCGCGGCACCGCAAGGCGGCCTCTCGGCCACGGGTAAACATGTTGTGGTGATCGGTGGCGGCGATACCGGAAGCGACTGCATCGGCACGTCGAACCGGCACGGCGCGGCATCGGTTACGCAGCTTGAAATCATGCCTGAGCCGCCGGTTCGCGAAAACAAGGCGATGACCTGGCCAGATTGGCCGCTGAAGATGCGGACGTCATCCAGCCAGGAAGAAGGCTGCGAGCGGGACTTCGCCGTCGGCACCAAGCAGGTGGTCGGATCCAATGGCAAGATCGAGGCCTTGGAGTGTGTGCGTCTGGAATGGGCCGCAGGCCCTGATGGTCGGATGACCATGCAGGAAGTCGCCGATAGTACCTTTCAGATCAAGGCGGACTTGGTTCTTCTGGCCATGGGATTTGTCGGACCGCAGAAGAACGCCTTCCTGGAACAGGCCGAGGTCGAAATCGACCAACGTGGCAACGTCAAAGCCAACGTGAACGACTATAAGACTTCCTCGCCTCGGATATTCTCATGCGGTGACATGCGTCGGGGACAATCCCTGGTCGTTTGGGCCATCAGGGAAGGGCGTCAGTGCGCTCAAGCCGTCGATATGCATCTGATGGGATCAAGCCGGCTGCCGAGATAGCCGCTTTAGCGCCAAGCGGAGCGATGGGCGCGATGCCAAAATGTTGCATCGTTAAGCCGTTGTGAAGACCCAGCGGGCGACACTACTCGGATTGGGGCTACACGTCTGGGTAGCTCAAAAGCGCGGATCTGAGACGGTATGGGGTCATCACAAAGCCTGAGAGGCTCGTCTGCCGGTACGCGTTCGGCCCGCAGTCTCATGGCGCTTCAGAAGTCAGCCTCGACATCGCGGGTCTTGAACCTGTCGTCAGTTGAGGTGGAACACCGCGACAATCCCACTCACCAATCCAAGCCATTTTTCCACAACCGCGCCCTCAATACTGCGCTGATCATCAAGCATCGGCTACGTAGCGACGAGACCTATCTGTTCGGCGACGGTCGGCAGGGTAGCACAAAGATCATTGTGCCGTTCTCGATCCACGATCTGAGCCTCGGAGGCCAGTCGGTGTTTGTTGAACAGGACGGCTGGGTCAAGATTATCGAAGAGCTGTGCCCTGATCGCAAGGGCTTGGTTCGAGATTTGGAAGTTTTGGCCTTACTGGATCAGCTGCCTTCGCTAGATCCCTTCCTGCTTCGCGAGCACCTCAAGCGGCATGGCCACGACATTGCTGCCTGCTACTTCGCCATCACGGAAGCCGACTTTGAGCGGATGCAGGCCTATGTTGGCAGTCAGATCGCGAAGCTTATTTCATTGGCCTATAAGGGCTCAGATGAGATCGCAATGGCCAGCACCAGCCGCCTGGTCGAGGCTCTGTTAT
>JANLPX010000007.1:0-4707 GCA_031367485.1 Alphaproteobacteria bacterium
TTCGAAGCGCGCCGCTTCCGCAGCTAACCGAACTGGCGTCACCCGGTGTGGAGATCCGGTAATCTGCAGCACGTTGTCGCCTTGAGTGCGGTCGTGCTTAGGCGCGATGACGAGGTCAAACGGGCTAGTCGGCATGCGGGGATCTTGAATTTGGACTACGAGACTCTGCGCTTTGGACCATTTCCGGACCCGCATTGAAAGCGGCAGGGTGGCGCGTCCCGCAGCAATCCAAACATCTGGCCAGGGCGCAGATATCTCGCTCTCGGGCGTCAGGACGCGGAGCGGAAAGGGATTTAGGAACCAAGGCAGTCGACCGATCCGCCCCCTCCAACCGATGGTCTTGATCACAATCTGAACCGGGCGTTGACGCCCGATGGCCTCAGCCAGACCTAAGGCTGGTCCAGCATTGCCGGCGCGCCCGTCTGAAACGGCCCAGATGGTGAGCGGTGAATTTGGAGACGGTGCCAAGGCCGAGATCGTCTAGGGCGCCCCTAGACCCACTCGACCTTGAGGATTTCGTAGGCTTTGACGCCGCCGGGAGTATTGACCTCGACCACGTCGCCCATTTCCTTGCCGATCATGGCGCGCGCGATCGGCGAGGTGATCGACACCTTGCCCGCCTTCACATTGGCCTCATGTTCGCCGACGATCTGGTAGCGCGCGGCATCCTCGGTATCCTCGTCGACCACGGAGACGGTCGCGCCGAATTTAACCTGGCTACCGGAAAGTTTGGAGACGTCGATGACCTGGGCACGCGCCATCCGATCCTCGATGTCGGCAATCTGCCCCTCGATCCAACCTTGGCGCTCTTTGGCGGCATGGTACTCAGCATTTTCCGAGAGATCGCCATGTTGGCGCGCCTCAGAAATCGCCGCGATTACCGCAGGGCGTTCCAGCGTCTTCAAACGCTTCAAGTCTTCGTCGAGGGCGTGGTAGCCCTCGGCGGTCATCGGCACTTTTTCCATATCAGATGGGACTCAGTTTCGCCCTTTGGGATTCGCGTTCCGGCCGCGGGCGCAGGCGACCGGGGGGGTAGATCATAAGGTCGGGGGCTGTAAAACTCAAGGGGTGCAATGCAGCATTACAAGACGCACCCCTGTTCATCCCCTGTTTGATATCAATGTGACCGGGAATCGAGGCTAGGTTATGGCCATGACGCCCGTCGCCACCGCTTCGATCATGATTATCGTCTCGGGTGCGGCCCATGCGGTGGTCAATGCGATCCTGAAGTCAGGTCAGGACAAGATGTCTAGCCGTGCGTTGATGGACGGGTTTTCGGCCATAATCGTTTTGCCCTTTGTCTTTGTGGTCGCCCTGCCGCACGGAGCTTGGGCGTGGCTCGGAGCTGCTGGGATCGTGCACTTCGTCTATCTCTATTGTCTCATCAAGGCCTTCGAGAGTGCCGATATGACGGTGGCCTATCCGATCGCTCGGGGTGTGGCTCCGGCGCTGGCCGCTACGGTCGCGGTCGGGGTGTTCGGCGAGCCGATCACTTGGGTGACGGCGGTTGGGATTGGTCTGGTATCCGTCGGTGTGATGACGGTTGGGCTAGGACGCGCCGTGACCCGCAGTGCCTTGATCTGGGCGGGTGCGACGGGGATTTGTACAGCGCTTTACACAGTGTTGGACGCGCAGGGGGTTCGGGCCGCGCCGAGTGCGCCCAGCTACATCGTCTGGATCTACCTGATTGATGGCCTGATCATCGGGGCGATCTTCGCGTTGATCCGAGGCCCAAGGTTCCTGTTGGCTGCGCGCAGTGAGTGGAAACCTGGCTTGATCGCGGGTGCTTTTTCGTTGCTGACCTACGGCTTGGCGCTCTGGGCGTTCCGTATCGGTGATACGCCACGATTGGCCGCGCTTCGCGAGACCTCGATCCTGTTTGGGGTGGCTATCGCAGTAGTGTTTTTGAAAGAGCGCCTGACCCGTGGTCGGCTCGTCGGCATCCTGACGATTGCGATTGGTGCGGCGACGCTCCTAGCGGCGGGGTGATCAACCGCCTAAATTGGCAGCCTAGCTTTGAAAGTCACCATCATGGCCGCGCCTCGCGTCACGCTCTACCATTCACCTGCCAGTCGGGCCTTCATTGCCTACTGGTTGCTTGAGGAACTTGGCGTGCCGTTCAAGGTGCAAACGGTTGATATCAGCAAGGGTGAGCAAAAGAACCCTGAGTACCTCAAGCTCAATCCCTCAGGCAAAGTGCCGACGGTGACAGACGGGAAAGTGGTGGTCAGTGAGAGTCCGGCCATCGGCATCTATCTGGCAGACCGGTACGGATATGGCACCTTGGCCCCCAAGATCGACCAGCCTGACCGCGGAGCCTACCTGAAATGGATGGTTTATTCGAGCGCTGTAGCGGACCCAGTCATTACGTTGCACGCGAGGCAGATTGACCTGCCCGGATCCGTTGCGGGATTTGGTACCTATGACGACACGGTGGCATTGCTCAGTTCGGCCCTCAAGGATCGCAAGTTTCTGCTCGGTGATCGGTTCACCGCTGCTGATGTCGTCTTGGGCGGAACGCTGTCCATGGCGCTGCACAATAAGACTATCCCTGCGACACCGGCCCTGCTCGACTACAATGCGCGGCTAACGCGTCGCGCAGCCTACCAACGCGCCTCTGATGCAACGTGGCCCGCTCACCTGTTTGCGACGAGCTGACGCAGGCTATTGAACGGGTTCTGGCATCGGCATGGGTTCAACCGGCGCGGCGGGCACCACCACCGGCGCGGGCGTGCCAACCGGGATCGCGGTCACGGGTAGGCGCTTCACCGCCACCCCCATTACCCCACGCCACAGCTCAGCCGGCGCGCCGCCGCCGGTGATTTTGCCCATAGGGGCGTTATCGTCGCGGCCCATCCAGACCACGGTGGTGACGCCACCTGTGTATCCAGCAAACCAGGCATCTTTGTAGTCAGACGTCGTGCCCGTCTTGCCGGCCACGTCATAGCCGGGCAGGGCGGCGCGCTTGCCTGTACCCTGGGTGATGACGGCGCGCAGCATCCGGTTGAGATCTCCGAGCGGCGGGTTGGCGATGACCGGCGTGATTGCCGTGGGTGGGCGCTTGTAGAGCACGACGCCGCCCGTCGTGCGGATACGCTCAACGCCGTAAGCCGTTACGCGATTGCCGCCATTGGCAAAGCTAGAATAGGCCTGGGCCATTTCCAAGGGCGTGACCAGAGTGGTGCCAAGGGCCATCGCCGGGTCGGTATTGACCACTGAATTGATGCCTACCCGGCGGGCGGTGGCTGCCACATTGGGGCGTCCCACCTGGTCTGCCAACCGCGCAGCCACCGTATTTATCGACTGTGCCAGAGCTTGTTCCAGGGTGATCGTGCCGAGAAAGCCGTCGTTGTAGTTGGCCGGGATCCAGTTTCCGATCACGAGCGGCTCATCGATTACCGGCATGTCTGGAGTCGAACCGGCCTCCAAGGCCGTCAGATAGACAAAGGGTTTCCAGGCTGAGCCTGCCTGCCTGTGGGCATCGATGGCACGGTTGAACGGCCCCTTGGCATAGTCGACGCCACCCACCATGGCGCGGATTCCGCCGGTCCCATCTAGGGTCACCACGGCAGCTTGGCTGGCACCCTGCTTGGTATGAGCGGCAATGACGCTACGCGTGGTGTCGGCGGCGGTGGCTTCCAAGCGTAGGTCCAGAGTCGTCTCGACAACGATGTCTTGTTTCTGAGCACCGACTCGCTGGCGCGCGAAGGCATCCATCCAGTCGACGAAATACTGGGCCGACGCACTCGGCGCGTTTTTCACCACCTTTGGGGTCTCCGCCCTGGCCTTAGCCAGGTCGTTGGCAGTTATGGCACCGGTTTGAGCCATGGCGTCCAAGACGAGCAATGCCCGGGCCTTAGAGGCGTCAGGGTGTTCGATGGGATTGTAGTTGGTGGGGGATTTGAGGGTAGCGGCCAAGATCGCCGCTTCGCGGATGCTCAATCGAGCGGCAGGTTTGCTGAAATAGCGCTGGGATGCCGCCTCAATGCCGTAGGCACCGGCTCCGAAATAGACTCGGCTGAGATAGAGACCCAGGATCTGTTTCTTGGAATAGGTGCGCTCCAACTGGACGGCGTAGAGGACTTCGGTTGCCTTGCGCTCCAACGTACGGTCGGAGCTGAGGAACAGGTTTTTGGCCAGTTGCTGGGTAATGGTTGAGGCCCCCTGGCGGGCTTGCCCCTCCCGCAGATCAGCCATCAACGCGCGTGCGATCCCGACGGGATCAAACCCCGTGTGCTCATAGAACCGGCGGTCCTCGATGGCGACGAAGGCTGCAGGTACGTGGGCGGGCAGTTTGGCAATATCGGTGGGCGGGGCATAGCGGCCGCCGCGTACCCCAAGAACTACGCCGGATCGGTCTAGAAACGTCACCTGCGGGTCGCGCTTGATAGGTGGCAGGGGCGGCAATTCGAGCGATGAGCCGTTGATCGTAAAGGCCGCCAAAACTCCCAGCACTTATCCGTCTCCCCGAAGTGTTCAGCGCACCTATCGCCAGCGGTTGTGGCGTGAGCGAGGCATCCTTCCAAGATAATTCGCCGTAATGCGCAGAGCGTGGCTGTGTGATAGCAAGGCTTTCAATGGGAGATTGAGATGGCCAGAGTTCTGATCACCGGTGCCAGCAAGGGCATTGGCTATGATACCGCGCTGACCCTCGCCCGGGCAGGCCACAGCGTGGTGGCGACCATGCGCAATCCTAAGGGCTGTGAT
>JANLPX010000080.1:0-2416 GCA_031367485.1 Alphaproteobacteria bacterium
CGCCGAGGCCGCCAGTGATCTCACGCACTTCGGCGGCAACATCGCGGTCTCGGTAAAGGATCACATGGTCAGCGCCCAAGGCGGTAACCCGTTCAGCTTTGGCCTGCGATCCCACCGTGGCGATAACCGTGGCACCAAGGACCTTGGCCCACTGGACTAGGATCGACCCCACACCCCCAGCCGCAGCGTGGACGAGTATCGTCTGGCCGGAGCGCACAGGATAGCAGCGGCGTAGTAGAAACTCCGCCGTCATGCCCTTGAGCAGAGCTGCCGCGCCGGTCTGGGCATTGACACCCGCGGGCAATTGGACGGCCCGGTCAGCCGCTACCACGTGAAACTCGGCGTATGCCCCGATGGGGCCGGAGGCATAGGCAATCAGATCCCCGGGTGCGAAACGCGTTACGCCCTCCCCCACGGCCTCGACGTGCCCAGCCCCCTCCATGCCCAACCCCGAGGGCAGCTTGATCGGGTAGAGGCCTGTGCGGTGATAGGTGTCGATGAAGTTCACACCAATGGCTGTGTGCCTGACAAGCACCTCACCCGGCTTCGGTTCCGGCTTGGGGATATCGACGATGTGCAGAACCTCGGGACCCCCGGTCTGTTCAATTCGGATCGCCTTCATCGAAATGCTCCTGTGTCCAAACCCCGTCTGGCCAGCCCGCACACAATTTCGTGGCTTTGCCGACCCCAACTGTACAATCACCGTAAAAGCCTACTAGCTTGAGGTGACCAATGCCCGCCATAAGAATATGGTCAAAGCCAAGGGGTGCCCCATGAAGATGACCGTTGAAATCGACTGCTCGCCGCAGGAGGCCCGGACCTTTCTCGGTTTGCCGGACGTCACCGGCCTTAACGACAAGCTCGTTGAGGAAATGCAGTCTAGGATGAGTTCAAACATGGCGATGCTTTCGCCAGACGAATTGATCAAGAATTGGAGCGCATTCGGTGCGGGCGCTCAGGAGCAGTTCCGTAAACTCATGTCCACCGCAGTGGATATCGGGATGGGTGCCAACCGACCCAAATGAGTGACACGATCTACGCGCTGGCCACGGCCCAGGGCCGCGCAGCCGTCGCAATTGTGCGGGTTTCAGGATCCTTGGCAGGATTTGCCATTCAAAACCTGTGCGGCCGTAGCCAACCCGCCCGCAAGGCGGTGCTTCGTCGAGTGAGGGGTGCTGAAGGCGGAGTGATTGATCACGCCCTTGTCCTCTGGCTTCCCGGACCCGCAAGCTACACTGGCGAAGACTCAGCAGAATTTCACGTGCATGGCGGCCAAGCCGTTATCTCGGCGCTGCTTGAAGCTCTGAGCGCGCTTGGGCTCCGGCTGGCCGAGCCAGGAGAGTTTACCCGACGAGCCTTCGAGAATGGTCGGCTTGACTTGGCCCAAGCTGAGGGCGTGGCAGATCTCATCGATGCGGAAACCCAGGCGCAGCGACTTCAAGCCATCGGGCAGCTCGACGGTGTTCTTGGGCGGGCGCAGCAGGCTTGGCGCACCGATCTGACGGAGTGCCTAGCTGTTCTTGAGGCGGCCATCGACTTTCCCGACGAGGATGTTCCTGCCGATGTGGCCGACCGAGCTAAACCGATCTTGGTGAAGCTCATCGGTCAATTGGAGGTCGCGGTGGCGGGCATAAGGCGGGCTGAACAGGTTCGCGATGGCTTCAAGATTGCGCTTATCGGTGCGCCAAATGCCGGCAAGAGCACGTTACTCAACGCCTTATCCCGCAGAGAAGCGGCAATTGTTACCGCGACACCCGGAACCACCCGGGACGTCATTGAGGTTAGCCTCAAGCTTGGAGGCTACAAAGTCGTTATCGCCGACACCGCAGGCCTTCGCGACACCGGAGATGAAATCGAGGCCGAGGGCGTTCGTCGGGCCAAGGCTTGGGCCGAGCAAGCCGATCTTCGCGCATGGATCGTAGATGGCGCTGCCGACCACCAAGCCGGATCAATGCCGGACCTTGTGGCAGGTGATCTCTGCGTGATCAATAAAGCGGACTTGGTAGTGGGAGGCGAGACGGGCGCGGCGCTTACGCTAGCTCAGGCCATGGAACTAGAGGTCCATCGCATGAGTGCACGCAAAACCGCCGACATCGAAGCCTTAGAGGGTGCGCTCAGTCAGCGCGTCGTGTCGGCCCTATCTGCCGCCGATCCCCCCACCGCGACCCGCCTGCGCCACGGCGCGCTCCTCGACGAAGCCCTCATTCGATTGCAAAGTGCTCATGCCCTAAGGGATGCCCCCGAGCTCGCGGCGGAGGATGTCCGCCTTGCAGTTCGCGCCTTGGATCGCATAACCGGGCGTATCCACCCAGAGGACGTTCTTGATCGTGTGTTTGCCAGTTTTTGCATCGGGAAATAGGTCGTCTCATGTGAAACGGTGGGATGTCCCCCGACCCATATGTTTCACGTGAAAACC
>JANLPX010000107.1:0-7093 GCA_031367485.1 Alphaproteobacteria bacterium
GCCAGGACGTGGTCAGCTCCAGCCCGCATGGCCGCGATGCCGACGATGCCGGAGCCGCTGGCAAAATCGATCACTCGCTTGCCGGTGACAATTTCGGGATTGTCGAGAACGTATCGCGCCAAAGCCTGCCCGCCGGCCCAAGCAAAGGCCCAGAACGGCGGCGGCAGGCCGATTTCCTCCAAGGCTTCCTCGGTCATCCGCCAGATGGGGGTGATCTCGTCGGCGAGATAGAGGCTGAGTTCGGGCGTGTGGGGCGGGTGTTGCAGCCGGGTGTTCTCGAGGATGAACTTGCGACGGCCTTCCAAGCTCTTGGGGATCAAGCGGCGACTTTCCCGGCCGCCATGGCCATGACTTTGAAATAACCACCTGGCTCGGTGAGCATGCCGACCGTCACACCTTGGTGGGCCAACAGCTTGTGAATCTTGGGCAGGTTATAGCAGGGCACGTGCATGAACATGTGATGTTCGCAGTGATAGTTGACGTAGTAGGGGGCCAGCGTCGCGCGGGCGATCAGGTTGGCGTAGGTGGTGCGGGCGTGGCGCAGGGGGTTGGGCTCATCCTTAGCGATGCAGGCGTGCTCAGCGATGTTGCGCATACGGGTGATCAGCTGGAACCAGGTCAGTTGCGGCAGTACCCACAATACCGGCCAGGCCCACCAGGCCCCGAAGGGCGCGGCGATGGCGGTGATCGCCAAGCCGCCCAACAACCAGCGGCGCTTGCGGCGGAGCTCTTCAGCTAAGATCGGTAACAGGGGTTCGCCCGGCTTGCGGGCCCGCAGACGGTTCTGCAGATCACCGAACCGTAGCTTGAAGCCGGTCTGGCCGGTGAGATCGCGGATCACCTTGCGGCGCAGGGAGAGCGGCGTGATCGGGAAGGGTGCGGAGAGCCCGAGGTCCGGGTCCTCGCCCTGTTGAGCATATTTGTGGTGGCCTAGGTGGTAGGTGCGGTAGCGGACCAAACCGCCGCCGGTCAGCCATTCGCCAGCCCAATCATTGACCTTGGAGCTGCTGTGCAGGGCACCATGGGCGGCGTCGTGCATGAGGATAGCCAGGCCGAGCTGGCGTCCGCCGATGATCACCCAGGCGATCGGCAGGGTCAGGGGCCAGACGATGGCCATGGCTCCGGCCGCCAAGATCACCAGCCAAGCGTGTGCGATCAGCGCGAGGCCCTTCCAGGATGAACGCGCAGCCAAGGGTGCCCATTGCTCTGGGCTAAAATAGCTCTTGGGATCAACACGGGCGGCGGCAGGCATGACGGGACTATAGGCTGGTTTGGATCAGACGGCGAGGTTCAGGTGCTCTAGGCCTCGGAAGAACGGCAGGGTGCGCCAGACGGCTGGGGCGTCGGGGTCGGCGAGGCGCAGGGTGGGAAACCGGGCGAAGAGCTTGGTGAGAGCCACTTGCGCCTCTAGCCTCGCCAAGGGTGCGCCAATGCAGATATGGGCCCCGCCGCCAAAAGCCATGTGCGGCGCGCCTTTGCGGGCGATGTCAAACCGGTGCGGATCGGGGAAGGCAGCGGGATCACGATTAGCACCGCGCAGCATCAGCAGCATGGATTGGGTTTGTTTCACCGGGCAGCCGGAGACCTCCATGTCGGCCGGGGCGACGCGCCCGGTAATGTCGACGGGCGGCTCGTAGCGCAGAGTTTCCTCCACCAGGGTTTTGACGAGGCCGGGATCGGCGCGGAACTTCGTCAATTCCTCTGGGTGGGTCAGCAGCAGGCGCACGGCATTGCCGATCAAGTCAGTGGTGGTGAGATTGCCGCCCACTAACAGAGCCCCGAGATTGATGCGCAGTTCCTCGTCGCTGAGTTCGGCACCGGCGGCCTGGAGCTTGGTCATGTCGCTGATGAGGTCGTCGCGCGGCGCTGCGCGGCGAGCGGCGATGGTGGCCAGGAAGTAGGTTTTTAGCGCCTCGCTTGAGCGCTCCATATGCGCGGTTTGCGCCTCGGTGCGGAAAGGGTTCAGGCCCTGGATGCTGCCTTCGGACCAGTCGCGGAATTCCACCAGCCGGTCGTGGTCGACTCCCAGGATCACCGCGATCACGTCGATGGGCACCGGCACGCAGAACTGCGCCATTAGGTCGAAGGTGGGTCGCCCCTCCAGCTTGTCGAGGTTGGCATCGACCACCTGCTCCACCTCAGCACGGCACTTGGCTACGCGGGCATAGAAGGCCTGCATTAGGGGGCCGCGCACCCTGGCATGATCGGGATTGTCGAGCATCAGGATGCTGGTGGATTCTGAGCGCGGTACGCCCTCGATCAAGTTGTCGGCAAACCGACGCTGCATCACCGCCCCGGGCTCTGCCAGCAGGGGATCGCGCCACATTTTTAGGTCGGTGACGATGCCACGCACATCGGCATAGTTGCTGACTAGGATGCTGCCGGAGGCAGGATCATGGCGCACGGGGCACTGCTCACGCAGGCTATCGAGCAGGGCGTGCGGATTGGCCTGGAACTCCGGATTGAACGGGGTGAGGTCCATGACCGATGGGATCTTGGCTTTGATCATCTGAGGGTCCTCCGTAGTCGTTCACGCCGCCCCCAAAAGTGTCATCCTGGAAAGACCGCTGGGCTTGTCCGGGATCCATAAGCACCGAGATTGCCGGATAGGTCGGTGCTTATGGGTCCCGGTCTTCCGCTCCGCGGAAACCGGGATGACACGGAGTGGGTGTGTCTGACTAACCCTTCCACATTCCGCCGATCAGCGCCAGAACCAGCAGAGCTCCGGCGAGTGTGTTGGATTTGAAGAGCTTGAGGGCATCGGTACCATCGGCGACATCGAGGGCGGCGGCTTGCCGTGAGAGGTGGATGCCGAATAGGGCGGCAGGCGGGATGAACAGTGGCCCGAGCTTGGCGGTCCAGGCTGCGGAGAGGGCCAGGATGAAGGCGATCACATAGAAGCTGAGCACCGCCTTGGGCGCGGCAGCACCGAGCCGTAGGGCGGAGGACTTCACCCCCGCCAGGGCGTCGTCCTCAAGGTCTTGCACCGCGTAGATGGTGTCATAGCCCAGCGTCCAAAAGACGCCGGAGGCATAAAGCAGCACGGCGGGTGGGCCCAGGTGGCCGGTCGCCGCCGCAAATCCCAAGAGCGCACCCCAGTTGAAGGTGAGGCCGAGCCAGGCCTGCGGCCACCAAGTGATCCGCTTCATGAACGGATAGGCTGCGACGAGGGCGAGCGAACCGACACCTAGAGCGATGGCGAGTGGGGGCATGGTGAGCAGGATGGCTAGTGAGATCAGGGCGCATCCGACCAGGAAGGCCCAGGCTTGTCTGACGCTGATCTGGCCAGACGGGATGGGGCGGCCAGCGGTGCGGGCCACCTTGGCGTCGATGTCGCGGTCGACAATGTCGTTATAGGCGCAACCGGCGGCGCGCATTAGGGCCGCGCCGAGGAACACTTTGAGCATCAGTAAGACGTCTGGCGCGCGGCTGGCCATGGCTCCAGCCAGGGCGATGCCCTGCCATCCTGGAAGCATGAGCAGCCAGATGCCAGTGGGCCGGTCGAACCGACCTAGCTTCAGCCAAGGGCGCAGGGCCGATGGCGCATAGCGATCCACCCAATTGGTGGTCGCGGCGTCGGGGAGGATTGAGGGGTCGGCCATGGGGTGATGCGGAGCGTAGCGGCTAGGGGCTAAGTCGGGCAAGGGCGACGTTCCTTCCCTCCACGAAGTGGGGGAAGTGGGCCGACAGCCTCTTGGCTGGAGGGTCGATGGGGGTCTGTATCTGAAACGCACTGCCTCTCAGACTCTCACCCCCATCGTCACGCGCCGCCTGCGGCGTCTTATGACACTTCCCCCACTTGGTGGCGGGAAGAAGCGTGGCTTTGACGCCGCAGTCCCTGTTTCCCGCGCAACAGCGGTTGACGCCTGCAATTTGCCCGCCTAGCCTGCAATTGTCATAAACTGCGAGCGGGAAGGAGGGTCAATCAAGATGTGTTTTGCAACATTCGTCGACCTCCGCCGTGTCGCACCTTCGCGTCTCTGACCTAAGGCCTTAGCGCCCCGGCGCGGCTTTGCCGCTCCACCCAGACCCTGCGATCCGGCTTCTGCCCAAACCCTTCCCGGCACCGCCATCGGCGGCGCTTGTCTCAGATGACATGTGATTTCCGTGACCCAATTCTACGACGAAGATGACGATGCATTCCGTCCCCGTACCCTGACCAATCTGCAGGTCATGGGTTACGTTTGGCGACATTGGATCATAGAGCCCAAGCGGTTTGGGGTGATCGTGGCCTTTATGCTGATCTCGACCATCTGTGACGCTGCGATCCCCTGGGCGACGCGCGGATTGATCAATGCGGTGTCGGTTCCTGCGGAGGTGACGCGCGAGGCTTGGTTGGCTTGGGGCAGCCTGTCTGGGCTGTATCTCGCCTTCTATGTGATCCGCACCTGCATGTTCCGGATGTCTAACGGTTATTACTCGCGGATCATGGCGCGGATCGCCAAAGAGGGGTTTGCGCGGGTGCAGTCGTTCTCGGCGGACTGGCATGCCAGTAATTTCGCAGGCGCGACTGTGCGGCGGGTCAGTCGGGCCATGTGGGGTTATGACAGTGCGTCAGACGCCATTCTCTGGATGCTGGTGCCGACCGTAGTGGTGCTCTCTGCGTTGGCGGTTTCGATCGGTCTGAGATGGCCGGTAGCGGGCGTGTTCGTGGCCAGCCTGATCGTGCTGTTTGCGATCTATAATGTCATCGTTTCGAGCCGCTATATTCGTCCGGCGAACCTTAGGTCTACGGCGTTGGACTCCGGGATCGGCGCGACCTTGGCCGATGCCATCGGGGCCAATCCGGTGGTCAAGGGCTTCGGGGCTGAGAGCCGTGAGGAGGCGCGGTTCAATGCCCACATGGACAGTTGGCAGCGGGCGCAACAGACGACCTGGAACCGGTTCAATACGGTGGGCATGGGCCAGAACCTGTTTCTGGTGCTGCTGCAAGCGGGCCTGACCGGGATGCTGGTGCTGTCCTGGTCGAAGGGTGATGCCAATGCCGGGGATGTGGCCTTTGCCATCACCTCGTTCATCGTCATGGCCGGTTATATGCGCAACTTCTCAGAGATCACCCGGATGCTGCAGAAGGGTCTGGATGATACCTTGGACGTGGCGACCTATATGCGGACTGAGCCGCAATTGCGCGATGCGACGGGGGCTCCTGCCTTTCGCGGTGAGTTGGGCGAGATCGTGTTTGATCACGTGACCTTCGGCTATGAGGCCCAGGCCTACCCGCTCTATGAGAACTTCAGCCTGGTGGTCGCGCCCGGCGAGCGCGTAGCCTTGGTGGGGCAAACGGGTTCGGGCAAGTCGACCTTCGTCAAGCTGTTGCAGCGGCTTTATGACGTTCAGGAGGGTCGCATACTGATTGATGGCCAGGATGTGCGCCACGTGGCCCAAGGCAGTTTGCGGCGGTCTATTGCCGTGGTGCCGCAGGATCCAGCCCTGTTCCATCGCGGGGTCGGCGAAAACATTGCCTATGCGCGGCCGGGTGCCACGCAAGACGAGATCATCCTGGCGGCCAAGCGGGCGCGGGCCCACGACTTCATCGCCAAACTGCCAAAGGGTTATGACACCTTGGTGGGGGAACGCGGCGTGAAGCTGTCGGGCGGGGAACGTCAACGGGTGGCGATTGCCCGTGCGTTCCTGGCCGACGCACCAATTCTGGTGCTGGACGAGGCGACCTCCTCTCTGGACGTGGAGACAGAGCGTTTGGTGCAGGCCGCGATGGAGGAACTTATGGCCGGTCGGACCACGGTGGTGATCGCCCACCGCCTCTCGACCATTCGCGGGGCTGATCGCATTCTGGTGTTCGAAGGTGGGCGGATCGTTGAGGAAGGCCGCCACGTGGACTTGGTTGCTAGGGGTGGTGCCTATGCCCGGCTGCACGCGGTGACGGAGGCAGCGGCGTGACCGATCATTACGAAGACGCCGACGATGTAAAGAACCGGGTGCTGAGCAACGGCCAAGTGATGGGGTTCATCACGCGCTTTTGGCTGCGCCGACCCTGGTACCTTACCGGGGTTGCCGTGTTCAGTCTGGTGACCATCGGGTTGGAGCTGATCCTGCCGGTGGCGTCGGGCCGGATGGTCGACGCGGTGGCCGCTGGTCCCAGCGCGTCCAAGGCAGCTTGGGGCGCCTGGGGACTGTTCATCGGGGCGGGCGTTGTCATGGCGGTAGTTCGGAACGTCGCCAACAAGTGGTGGTGCGTGCTGGCGGCCCGCAACATGGCTGAGATGACCGACGAAGGGTTTGCGCGGATTCAGTCTTTCTCCGCCGATTGGCATGCCGACGCCTTTGCAGGCGCGACGGTGCGACGCCTCAGCCGCGCCATGTGGGGCTATGACGTGGTGTCGGATGCGGTGGTCATGTGGATCGGCCCGGCTATTGCCGTTCTGATCGGGCTTTCGGTGATGATGATCCTGCGCTGGCCGCTGGTGGGCGCTTTTTCGTTGGTGACGGTGCTGGCCTATATTGGGGTCAACATCATCCTTACGGAGCGGTATGCGCGACCGCTCAATTTGCGTTCAGTCGGGTTTGACTCTCGCATCGGCGGGGCCTTGGCGGACTCGGTCACCGGCAACACCACGGTGCGCAGCTTTGGGGCCGAGGACCGCGAGAGCGCGCGTATAGCCGAGGTCACCGGCATGTGGCGGTTGGCGGTTGTGCGCACTTGGTACGCTTTCACCGACATCTGGTTTGTGATGAACGTGTTGATGACGGTGCTGCAGGCCGGAATGACCGGGATGATGTTGCAGCTCTGGATGACGGGCAAGGCGAGCGCAGGCGATGTGGCCTTCGTGATCACCGCCTTCATGTTGATGAGCGGTTATCTGCGCAATATTGGCGACAATATTCGTATGCTGCAAAAGGGCCTCGACGACGTGGAGGATGTGGCGCGCTACGCCCAGACGCCGCCGCAGGTGGCCGATGCTCACGGCGCGCGGGCGCTCGATGCGCAACTTGGTGAGATTACCTTCAAGGCTGCAACCTTCCGCTACAAGGCGGTGCCTGAGCCGCTGTTCAAGGACTTCAGCCTAGACATCAAGCCCGGCGAACGGGTGGCGCTAGTCGGTGCCACCGGGGCGGGCAAGTCGACCTTCGTCAA
>JANLPX010000192.1:0-9884 GCA_031367485.1 Alphaproteobacteria bacterium
GCAGCGACAGCCTCGGCGCGATCGCCCTGCGGATCATAGACCCCGGCAAGCATTGCCCCCGCCTGGTTGGCATATTGCCGCGCGTGATAGCCGCCAAATACGCCGGCCCCGATCACCCCGCCGCGCAGAACCGATGCCATGGGTCGCTCCAAAAGTACTTCTCCCCGCGCCTAGCATTCGAAGCGCCTCGACGCCACCTACGCCAGGAGTTAAACAATTGTTTGAAGGCCCCAGCGGCCCACCAGATCCCAGGGAGACACCCATGACCACCTCACGCGAAATTCGTCTGAAGAGCCGCCCCGTCGGCCTGCCCACCGCCGACAACTTCGACTTGGTCAGCGTAGATCTGCCCGCGCCCGGCCCAGGCGAGGTTCAAGTCCGCAATACCTGGATGACCGTCGACCCCTACATGCGTGGACGCATGAACGACGTTAAGAGCTACACACCGCCGTTCCAGATCGGCGAGGCCCTGGCGGGCGGCGCGGTTGGCGAAGTGATCTCCTCCAATGATCCGAGCCTTGCGGTCGGCGACCTCGTGCAATCCAACAACGGCTGGCGCGAAGCATTCAACGCCGCTGCCGGAACCGTCGGTAAGCTAAACCTGCATGGCCTGCCGCCTGAAGCCTTCCTCGGTGTTGCCGGAATGCCCGGTCTCACCGCCTATGTAGGCCTGCTGAAGGTCGCGGCCTTGAAGCCAGGCGATGTCGTGTTCGTCTCCGGCGCAGCGGGTGCCGTTGGCTCAGTGGTCTGTCAGATCGCCAAGCTAAAGGGTCACAAAGTCATCGCCTCGGCCGGTGGTGCAGATAAGGTGAAGTTCCTCAAGGAGGAGTTGGGCGTCGACGTCGCCATCGACTACAAGGCCACCAAAGACTTGACGGCAGCCCTGTTGGCTGCTGCCCCCGAAGGTATCGACGTCTATTTCGAGAATGTCGGCGGCGCGCATCTACAGGCGGCGATTGAGGCCGCGAGACCCAATGCCCGTTTCGCCATTTGCGGCATGATCTCGATGTACAACGACACGACCCCGGCCCCCGGCCCCACCAACATGATGCAGATCATCGGCAAACAAATCCGCATTGAGGGCTTCATTGTCTCCAACTCCTGGGACATGATGCCTGCCTTCCTAAAAGACCTCGCCGAATGGCACGCCGCTGGGAAGTTCAAGTGGAAGCAAACGGTCCGTGAAGGTATCGCCAACGCGCCTTCGGCGTTCCTTGGTCTGTTCTCCGGCGAAAACTTCGGCAAGATGCTGGTGAAACTCTCCTAACAGCATCACCTTCGCCATCGGCCCGATGGGAGGCAGGGGCTAGAGCGCGATCCCGTTAAGTGGATTCCGGTTAAAGGGCTAAATCGCGCGACCAAGTATCAGACTAGATCATGTTCCGGTTCCGTGAAAACGGAACATGATCTAGAACCTTCTGACCACCCTCCCCCGGAGCCATTCTGTGTCGCGCCTGTTCAATGCCTATGTGATTGTCGACTGGAGCGCGGCGTCGAAGCCGTCAACCGGGGCGGATTCTGTATGGATCGGCGTGATGAAGCGCGACGTGCGCTTTCGCCTGACCTATGAGTCCTTCAATCCCCCGACCCGAGCCGAGGCCGAAACCAAACTGGCCAGCCTGCTCGACGACTTTAAGAAGCGCTCCGAGCGAGCCTTAGTCGGCTTCGATTTCCCCTTAGGTTTCCCACGCGGCCTCGCGTCGGCCCTGAACCTAAGTGGCGAGCATCCTTGGCGCGCGGTCTGGGACCAGTTGGACAAGATGGTCAAGGACAAGCCCAACAATACCAATAACCGTTTCGGCGTCGGCTCTGAGATCAATCGTCGGATGACCGGCGGTCCCTTCCCCTTCTGGGGCTGTCCGCCCCGCGATACGCTGACTACGCTGCAGCCGAAGAAGACCCGCGACCATGGACCGGACGACCTGCCGGAATTCCGTCATGCGGATCTCGCGGCCAAGGGGGCGTCATCTCTTTGGAAGCTCTATTACAACGGCTCAGTTGGCGGTCAGGCAATCCTGGGCATTCCTGCCGTGCGGCGCATGAAGCTGGCGCGCGGCGAGGCGCTCAAAGCATGGCCCTTCGAGACGGGCTTCAAGACGCTGACCGAGGCCGACCTCGCCGATGTGGATGTAGTCGTCGCCGAGGTCTATCCCTCGATCTACAAGGCCCAACCCGCGCCGGGCGAGGTCAAGGATCAGGCGCAAGTCAGGGTCACGGCCGAGCATTTCGCCAAGCTTGACGAAGCGGGGAAACTTGGCGCGGCGTTTGGGGCTAGCAAGACATCTGATCCCGCAGTCGTCGAGATCGCGGAGCGCGAAGAGGGCTGGATCCTTGGCGTCGAGATCTAGGCGGGTTCTGCCGGTGCAGATGCTTTGAACCCCTTGGCCTCTGCACGGTTGGACGCCGTACCCCGCCGCTCGACCCAAGGCTGGCGTGCCCACTCCAAATAGACCGGAACGAAAACGGCGAATGCGCCACAACTATCTGCTATCAGATCACCAAGCTCCGCATCCCGGCCAGTCAACAGTTGCACGACCTCAACGGCACTGCCGACAAACGCAGCCGAGAGGGTGAGTTCAAATCGACGGCGGTTGGGAAACGCCGCGAATAACAACAGCGTCAAGCCATAGAAGGCCATGAAGTGAGCCGCCTTGTCCCACGGTACGACCCCACGCTCTATGCCCTGGAATGGGCCCATCATGCCGACCCCACAGACGAGGCCTGCTGCAATTAGCAGCGCACGAGCATTGGTTTTGAGTTTGTCGGCGCGGTCCATGAGAGCTTCTTTAGGCCACGCCTAATGAACATGCGGTTCACATGACTAACGACCGCGATTAGCCAGCATCTTGAACCGGGCGAGCAATAATCCTGCAGAAACAAAGCTAGCGAGGACCACCGCCCAGACAATGCCATTCACTCCCATTTTCATCGGGATAGCCAGCCACCAGGCCAACGGTGCCATGATCACAGCATAGCTAATAAGATGGGTATAGGTCGGCAGCCAGACATCGCCCTTAGCCCGCAAAGTCTGCGCGACCACAACTTGCAAAGCATCGGGAATGAGAAACAGGCAAGACAAAACTAAGGCCGGCGTGGCCATGGCCAGGGTCGCGGCATTGGAGGTGTAGCCACTCGCCAGGAGTCCTGCCGTTGGCCAGAGTACAAGGGAAACAACAACCCCGAAGAGCAAGGTCACGGCAAACGCGATGTACCCGGCGCGTTGCGCGCCAGCCATGTCGCGCGCACCATAGTAACGACCCACCACCACGGCCGCTGCAGTCGACAGTCCGAGCGGCACCATGAAGACGATGGCGATCACATTGAGCACAATGGCCCAAGCCGCAACCGCGAGCCCACCCAGCCATCCGGCGATCACGTTCATTCCCGCGAACGAGGCCACCTCAAAGAAACCTGAAGCCCCTGAGCCATAGCCAATCCTGCGTTGTTCAGCTTCAGCTGCACGGTTTTTTTCGGGCTTGTCGAAAACACCGTAGGTGCGGGCCTCCGGCATTCTGACTATGAAAATTGCAAAGGCGACGGTCATAAATATGCGCGCAGCGAAAGTGGCCCAGCCAGCACCCACAGCACCCATCGCAGGTATCCCGAAGCCACCTGGCACCAACACCAGATTGACCGCCAAGTTCACACCATTGGCGACCCACATGATGACTGCCGCTGGTTTGGGCCGCCCCAATCCTTCGAGCCAAAACCCTGCCGCGACACTGAAAGCATAACCCGGCATCGACAGAGCAAAGATCAGCAGCGGCTTACTCGCGCCGTCGGCTAGGTCCTGCGAGAGACCTAATATGTGCAGGAATGCTGGACCGCCGGCCAATAGGACAAGGGTCGCGGCGACCCCAATCCAAACGCTATAGGTCAGTCCTCTACGCAACACCGCACCGGTATCACGTATCCGACCTTCACCTGTTGCGCGCGCGGTCATGACCTGAATTCCGGTCAACAGCCCGATGAGCATGGTCAGCACAACGCTGCTCGGAGCCCAACCCATGGCGTGGTAGCCGAGCTGGGTCGCTGAATAGCGGCCTACCACCAAGGCGTCGCACAGCCCCATAGCCATGATGCCCAGTCGCGCAATGACCACCGGCCAAGCCAATATTAGCAGGTCATTCAGGTCAGCGCGGACGAGGCTTGGCCGACCCTCCGCTTGGAGGGTCACCTGGTCCCGGGGAGGAGCCATTGGGTCACCGATTTCAAAGAGCGCGGAAACTGACGCACGCGCCGCGTCTGATCAAGCCATTTCGAGCGCGCGCTCCCTGGATCCGGAGTTTCCAGTAAGCCTCATACTGAGTTGTCCGTTCAAACGGCCCGACGGTTCCGAAACTCCGACGGCTTCATCCCCACATCTGTCGCGAACGCATGGTTGAATCGTCGAAGTGAACGAAACCCTGCATCCCTGGCGATGGTCAATATCGGCACATCATCCTGCCCTGGATCAGCCAGCGCCGCCTTAGCTTCTGCGATGCGGTAGTTATTCAAAAACGCGTTGAAAGTGCGATAGCCCAGTTCTTGATACAGGAGCCGCCGCAGGCGGTCTTCAGGAACTTCCTGAGTATCGCTGAGTTGCCGGATCGACATACCGTCTTGACGGTAAATCCGTTCGACCGCCATGGCGTGGGCAATCTCATTGATCACCAATTGGTCGGCCGCATCAGTTTCCCTCCGCACGGCAATCGAGTCATCGGCTTTGGAAACGGCGAATATCTGCTCAACGCCGGACACCGCAAACATCGACCAAGCCACCGCAAAACCTAACAAGGCCAAGATCAACGCCGAAAACATACTCGCTGCGAGTCCTTGGGGTCCGCCGGGATCAACAAAATGCGCCATACCGTTGAGCCCGATGTAGGCAGCAGACGCCGGAATCGCCGCGTGGCGCAGTTTGCGTCGCCCCTCAACAAGATCCCCCGTCCATGAGAGTTGGGTTTGAATGACGGCAAGGACCGCAAACCCAATGGCTTGAACTGACAAAACCCCGTCCAAGTCTTGGGCCAGCGTCGGTTGATCAACGATCGCCGCATGCCGTGCTGCCAAGCCGATGGCCACAACAGCAACCCACAGCATCGCGTGCCAGGCCTTCACCCTGAAGCTGTCATCGAACAACGACCGGGCAAATAGCCAGAACACAACACTGTTGCCGACAGACAGTACCAAAGCTGGGATCATCCAGACTTCGCGCCGAACCCCGACATCCGGCCCTGACCAGACGGCAAACGCTGCGACCCCGATCGCAAACAAAGCCCCGAGCCGGGCCTCACGCCGGCGGGGATAATCGCGCAATAACAATCCCGCGACCAACGCCAATAACAGGCAGACTCCGCCGCGAAGCGCTAAGTCAAAAACGAGAAGGAGAGCTTCACTGGACACCCGCGATCCGTAGAGCAGGATCGACGATCTGGACAGTACCCGCCGATCCTCAACCAGCGTTTGATTGACCGCTGGGGCGGCAGGATGAAAGTTCGAACGGGAGCCCCTCGTTGGGCGATTCGATTTCAAAAAGCACAAAGCGTCGCCAGCAACTGGAAAAGCCAACGCACATGAAACTCTGCAACTTACTCTTGGCGCTTTGCGGCTTTGTCATTGTCTCAGCGCAATCTCATGCTGCACCACGTGCACCTGAAGCCCCCGTTTCGTCTCCCCTTCAAAGCGCTAGTGAGTTTTCCAGTTGCAAATGGACACGGGTGGCCGGTGCGCGTTTCTCGGTTTCCAGCTTCGCCTGCGGCGCGGAACAAGGTGGTATTCACCTCGTCGCTGATGACACCCTGCCCGGCTTTTGGTTGACCGGGAATGAAGGCGGTAGGGAACTCGTCATCCGCCTATTCTCCAAGGCGCCTAAGTCCCAGGTCAGCACCGCATTGCCTGCTATTAGGATGGTGTCAAAAGGCCCACAAACAGCGACCTGCACCCTCGTCAACACGCCAATCGATAACCGAGATCAGCCGGGTATCAAACGCTACGTGCTACAGCCAAGTGGGAAAGCGTTGAAAGCTTGGTATGCGGCCCAGGATAAGGGGGAGGCGATAGAAGAACCCTGCGGCCCGTTGGGCGTCGCCATGGTCGGTGATCGCTATTTCGAGGTCATGCCTAATCATCCCGATACTGTCATATTCGTGAATGAGGGAAGCGAGATTCAGATTTTCGATCCAGCGACCGTGAGGGTGGTGGCTAGGCATTGAAAGACTCGATCACAATTGTCCTCGCCTTTGGGCCGTGAAAGGATGATCTGTCCATTCACCTTAGGAAGCCTCCAATGCATGGTTCTGCCCGCGCCCTGATGTTGAGCGCAATTGTCTCTCTCGGCCTCGCTGGCTCAGCCCTGGCCGCAGAAACCTGCCCACCAGGCTTGCCGCCTCAAGTCTCCTGCGGTGGCCCTGACATGAGCGTTATCACAGCCGGCAACTATAAGCTGGACCCCAGCCACGCAGCAGTTCTGGTTCGGGTATCTCATATCGGCTATTCGCGCAGTGTCTTTCGGTTCGACACCGTGGCTGGCCAACTGACCTGGGACCCTGCCGACCTTTCGAAATCCAAGCTCACTGCTACGGTCCAAACCGGCTCGATCTCCAGCAATGTCTCTGGGTTCGCCACCGAATTGGCTGGTGACAAATACCTGAACGCCAAGGCCTTCCCCGAGGCGACCTTCGTCTCCACCGCCTTCCGCCGTAAGGATGCTACCCACGGCCAAGTGGATGGCCAATTCACCCTGATGGGGAAGACTAAGACCGTGACTTTCGATGTGGTCCTAGGTGGCGCGGGCAAGGGTTTTGGCAGGCCTCGCGTCGGGGTTTCAGTTGCGGGCACCATCAATCCTCAGGACTACGGCATGTCGCCGTTCTTCATCGTTCCCATCGACCTGATCATCGACGTAGAGTTTGAGAAGCTACCTTGAAGTCCTACCGTATCGGCGTCATCGGCCTGGGCCAGCGCATAGCCCACGTACTCGCCGCTATGAAGGAGGTGGGCTGGAACCTGGAGGTCGCAAACCATGTGGATCCGGCTCCGGTTGGGGCTACTATTCTGGCCGAAGCAGGTATGGAGTCGGGTCAGTCTTGCCCTAGCGTTTCGAGCCTGCTCGCGGCGGGGCCGTATGACCTGGTCATGATCGGCACGCCCAACCACCTACACTTCGAGCATTTGAACCTCGCCCTGGATGCTGGCTGGCCGGTCTTTTCCGAGAAGCCCATCGTGCGTACGGTCGAGGAGAGCTACGGCATCACCAAACGGCTGGCAGCGGGCGGCAACCCTCCCCTGTTCATCGGCCTCGTCATGCGCTCCATGTCGATTGTGCGCGAGACGATTGCGCGCTGCGACTCGGGCGATCTGGGCGAAATTATATCCATAGATGCCACCGAGCACCTGCCGCCCGAGCATGGGGGCTACCTAGCCCGCAACTGGCGACGTAAGGCAGAATGGGGCGGCTCCTACCTGCTCGACAAGGTCTGCCACGACTTCGATATCTTCGGTCGCATCGCCAAGTCTCGCCCCGCCAAAGTCGCCAGCTTTGGCGGTCGCCGTATCTTCACCGCTCAGCGCACCAATGTCCCGAAAACCTATGACAATGGCGAGGCCGGCTATGCCCTGCGCGACGCTGGCTGGGCCGGCGCCAATGATAGCTTCCAATCCGACATGGACGTCACTGACCACCAGACCGCCATGTTGGAATATGAAAACGAGATCCGCCTGACTTTCCATGCCAATAGCCATGTGGCCCTGCCAGAACGTCGTTGGTATATCGCCGGCACCGAGGGCACGCTGATTGCCGATCTGGCGCGTAACAGGTTGATGATCCGCAGGGCCCTGGACCGACGCAAACCCGAGCGGATCGATTATGGAGGCGTCACCGCCGACAGTCACAACGGTGCCGACCAGGCCATGGCCCGCGACCTGTTGGCGACTTTGGAAAAAAACGCTCCCTTCCCTGTCACACCGTTCGAAAGCATCGAGGCGGGCTTGACGGTGATGGCCATCGATCAGGCCCTGGAAGCGGGGACCATGTTGGACTGTAACGCGATGTGGGCCGAGTATGACTTGGCGAGAGCTTAGGGTGAATTAGGTTTTGAATTTGCTAGACATTACGCACTGCGGAATACCGGCCGGGATGAATACGGTGACTGGGTTGCCAATTCCGGGCGCGAACGCATAGGACCCCTTGGAGGTCGCAATCTGAATAACGTCAGGACCTGTAAACTGGCACGCTGGATACCCTCCTCGTAGCGTGGCGTCCTTCACGCCAAGGACCGCGCAAGACGTATGACCAAAGCGGCGACCAAACTGAACTCCGTTAAACTCGAAGGTGCGCGTCGCGCGGGCACCCGCAGCCTTATAGTCAGCCTGACTGAGTATCGGACATGGCGGACCATTGATCGACCAGTTCGACGCCTCCGTTTTCATCTCAGTGACGAGCTGTTGACGAGCGCGATAGTCATTCAAGCCCAGGGCGAGAGCACAGGCTGTTCCTGCCAGAAGCCAAAACACGACAAACACTTTTCCTGAGAGGGTTCGCCGGATACGCCACGCAAAATCAATGGATTCCTGGGTCATAGCGATACCTCCACGGGCGATAGTATCACTGGGCTCTAGAGAATACTACATACGTAATATTTAACGCCGACAGCGCCTAGCTTCCGCCCTCAACACTCACGCAACAAAAAAGCCGCCCCAAGGCGGCTTCTCCGATTTGCGTAGTCCGCCCGGTGTCAGGCGGCCTTAACAAAGGCACGCTGGCGTCGCACGGCATAGCCAATGGCACCAAAACCCATCAACATCAGAGCCCAAGTCGACGGCTCCGGCACGCCTGGACGCGTAAGTCCAAAAGCGATGTCATCAAGGGCAAAGTCATTTCCGCTGAACGCAGTGTTGTTGTTGACCAGCGCAAGGTCGGCCAATGTGGTCGCAGCGCCTGATGTCCAAGTCCCGTAGAATTGCTGCCAACCATCGGAGATCAGGCCCGCAGTCAGGCTACCGATTACGCTCCCGTTGACGCTGAAGTCCAACATGGCAGGACTGGCATCATAGGTGGACCGCACCCAGGTCGAGAAGAAGTAAGTGGTGCTAGAGAGAACGGTGAGGCCGGTTTCCGACCAAACATTGACGCCAGCAGCCGTAGCGCCATTGACGATCATCATGTTACCAGCGCCGCTGGTGTGATCTCCAAAGGTCGCCCAGGAAGAATGAATCGCGTTCGGGTTCACGCCGACGTCATAGACGCCTTCCGGAACACCATTGCCCGGCAGAAAAGTGTAACCGCTCGTGAAACCCGTATTGCCAGCCTCAAAGTTGCCATTGACAACACCAGCCTGCACCGATGATCCCACTAGAGCGAGCGCCGAAGCGGCTCCAGCTATCAAGAGAAATCTATTATTCATTTTAGGACCCCAGGTTTTGTCACTGACCCCACAAGGCGTGGCGATCTGATTCTGTTCCAAAGAAAACACAATCACTCGTTCGCCGACAGTCGATTCACCTCACGCGTGTGAAATGACTTCTATATTGCTGCCCGAACCGCCTCTGCAACACGGTCTTCCTTCAGCTTCTCCGCCACTAAGAACGCCAGTTCCAGAGCCTGTTCGCCATTCAGTCGTGGGTCGCAATGTGTGTGGTAGCGGTCGGCTAGGTCACCCTCTGTCAAAGCCCGTGCGCCGCCTAGGCACTCGGTGACATTCTGCCCTGTCATCTCCAGATGCACACCGCCGGGGTGGACGCCCTGAGCTTTGCATATCTCCACAAAGCTCTTAACTTCTGAGAGAATACGATCGAAGGGCCTTGTTTTATAACCATTATTGGCGGTCAGGGTGTTGCCGTGCATGGGATCGATGGCCCACACCACCGCGCGGCCATCAGCCTTGGTCGCGTCGAGCAGCTTGGGC
>JANLPX010000219.1:0-1726 GCA_031367485.1 Alphaproteobacteria bacterium
CAGGATCGAACTTCAGGGTTACACGTCCAGCCTCCTCGCCCATGGTGGCGAATATCTTGCCTTTCACTCGAAAAGAGGTGGCCTCGAAGTGGGGAGCTTCCTCCGCCAGAGGTAGAGCCAAAGCCAGAGCCCGGATGTCGGACGCACTCAGCATCAGACTAGACGGCTACGCACCTTGGCCGCGCCGATGAAGCTGGAGAACAGCGGGTGCGGGTCGAAGGGGCGGCTCTTGAGTTCGGGGTGGAACTGCACGCCGACGAACCAGGGGTGGTCGCTGCGTTCGCAGAGTTCGGGCAGGATGCCGTCGGGCGAGAGCCCGGTGAATTTGAGGCCGGTTTGCTCGATAGCATCGCGATAGGCAATATTGACCTCATAGCGGTGGCGGTGGCGCTCCATAATGCTTGTGGCTCCGTAGATGGCTGCGACCTTGGAGCCAGGAGTCAGGATGGCCTCGTAGGCCCCAAGACGCATGGTGCCGCCCTTGTCGTCGGCCTCCCCACGGATTTCACGGTGATTGTCCTTAGTCCATTCGGTCATCAGGCCCACGACCGGTTCCGATGTGGAACCGAATTCGGTGGAAGAGGCATTGGCGATGCCGCCAAGCGTCCGGGCCGCCTCAACCATGGCCATCTGCATGCCAAAACAAATGCCGAAATAGGGAATCTGGTGCTCGCGGGCGAACTGGATTGCGCGGATCATGCCGCCAGAGCCGCGTTCGCCGAAGGCTCCCGGGACCAGAACACCGTGAACGTCGGTTAGGCGCTCAGCGATCAGG
The DNA here is from genome assembly GCA_031367485.1 of Alphaproteobacteria bacterium. GTDB lineage: Bacteria > Pseudomonadota > Alphaproteobacteria > Caulobacterales > Caulobacteraceae > Phenylobacterium. The sequence goes on from JANLPX010000219.1 coordinate 776, forward strand.
CCTTCTTCGCGTTCGAAGGCCTCGCCCTCGATCCAGTCTAGATTGACACGCACATTGCTGGCCACGCCGCCGTGGATAAGAGCCTCGACTAGGGACTTATAGGCATCCGTCAGGCCGGTATATTTCCCGACAATAGCGATATTCACCACGCCGTCGGGGTTGGTCAGGCGCTGGGATATGTCCTGCCAACGGGTCAGGTCCGGGGCTGGAGCGATATCGGTCATACCAAAGACGTCCAGGACTTCGCGGTCCAGGCCCTGTTCGTGATAATCGAGGGGCACGGTGTAGATATTGTCGGAGTCCATCGCCTGGATTACCGCGCTCTCACGGACGTTGCAGAACTGGCCGATCTTGCGGCGTTCGCTATCAGGGATCGGCTGCTCGCAGCGGCAAAGCAGGATGTGCGGTTGGATGCCGATGGGGCGAAGTTCCTTGACCGAGTGCTGGGTCGGCTTGGTCTTCATCTCGCCAGCCGTTTTGATGTAGGGCAGCAGGGTCAGGTGGATGTAGCAGGCGTCACCGCGCGGAAGCTCTTGGCCCAGCTGGCGGATGGCTTCGAAGAACGGCAGTCCTTCGATGTCGCCGACGGTGCCACCGATCTCGACCAGAACGAAGTCGACGCCCTCGCCCGGATCAGACAGCACGAACTGTTTAATCTCGTCAGTGACATGGGGGATCACCTGGACGGTCGCGCCCAGATAGTCACCACGCCGCTCCTTCTCGATGATCGTCTTATAAATCTGTCCGGTAGTGATGTTGTCGTTGCGGGTGGCGCTGACGCCGGTGAACCGCTCATAGTGGCCAAGGTCCAGATCGGTTTCAGCCCCATCATCGGTGACGAAGACTTCTCCGTGCTGATAGGGGCTCATCGTGCCCGGATCGACGTTGAGATAGGGGTCGAGCTTGCGCAGGCGGACCTGATAGCCGCGCGCCTGTAGCAACGCGCCGAGG
>JANLPX010000223.1:0-2160 GCA_031367485.1 Alphaproteobacteria bacterium
GATCTGGTCCTCAAGGCTTTCTCAATGAGCCGCGGACGGCTAGCCGCCGACTTGGGCGTGGACAAGTCGGTGGTTGGCCGTTGGGTGACCGGCGTGGTCACGCCCTCAGCACATAATCTCACCCTACTGACAGCGCAGGTCGTCAAACGGATCCCCGGTTTTACCAGTCTAGACTGGGATCGGAGCCTTGTCGGTTTAGCAGAGTTGGTTGGCGCTGATCCAAGCGCTGTACCGGGATGGGCGCCGACGGCGACGACCCAGGGGCTGCCTCTGGCGATTCTGGATCAGATCCACGCGACCACGGCCCTGCGCGGGGCAGCCTATGAGGGGTTTTTTAGATCAACGCGACCCTATGTCCTACAGCCGGGACGCTTCCTACACGACCACGGCATGATCCGATTGGATGAGAACGGCCTTTTGCGCCTTCGTATGGGTACAGGTGGCACGGTGGTGGAAGGCTGGATGCTTCCCCTGCACAATCAATTGTTCTGCATCGCCGCCGACGTTACGAGCGGCACCCTTTTGTTCGGGATATTTAACGGCGTAGCCACTGCACGCGCCGATGTCATCGACGGGCTGACGCTGGGGGCTGCCCTAGACGGAGGTCGGACCCCGACCGCCATGGTCATGATCTTCGAGCGGATTGCTGATTTGAGCGGCAACGTCCAAACCGACGATGAACGCTTCAGCCTATTGATCGGCGGCAATCCTGTGGCTGCGGAAGGAACAATCTCCGATGAACTGCGTCATCATCTGACTAGTAATTTTGGCCCCGACCAGTTGGCATTGGGCGGCGATTTGCTCTTGAGGATGCCGCTTTCTCGATCGCTCGCCCGAGGCCCGGCCTTCGGCGAGGATCCCACCGCGCCAAGCTAGGCGAGATTCGCTTATCTCGCCTTCAGGGCGGTAATCTCGCCACCTTCGTCGGTGACCGTGACGTCAAATTCGATCTGTTCCCCGACCTTAGCTCCCTTCAGGATTTCCGGCGCAGCTTTGAACGGCATTTCCATGCCAGACCAACCGATTTCTGGGATATCCTTATGATTAATGGTGACCGTGCCAGCGGAGGCATCGATAGCGGTGATGGTGCCAACGCCCTTACCGCTCTTTGCCGCAGGCATGTCCATCGCAGTCGGTGCAGCCGAGGCGGCCGGCGTCGCAACAGCAGGCGGGGTCGCCGGTTTCGGGGTACAAGCGGCCAGGAAACCCGAGGCCGCAACGATTATGAGACTGAGGACAAAGGGTTTCATGCTTCTAATCCATAGATTTAGGAACGGGGTATAGCGGCCACCGGCGTCTGATCAATAGATAGCCGGCAGGTATTACGAGCATCGACAACAAAGGTGCAGTCAACATTCCACCGATCATAGGTGCCGCTATGCGGCTCATAACCTCCGACCCCGCGCCATGCCCCAAGAGTATGGGCGCGAGACCCGCAAGTATCACCGCAACTGTCATGGCCTTAGGGCGAACCCGCAGTAAAGCCCCCTCGCGAATCGCAGCTTCGGTTTCTCTGGCACTAGGTGACGGGCCGCGCGCGCCGAGGGCTTGTTTCAGGTAGATCAGCATGACCACGCCGAACTCTGCCGAAACCCCCGCTAGCGCAATGAAACCAACGCCGGTGGCCACGGATTGATGGTAGCCCAAAAGGTAGAGTGCCCAGAATCCGCCGGTCAGCGCGAAGGGCAAGGTGGCCATGATCAGTAGCGCCTCGTCGAACCGGCCAAAGGTGACATAGAGCAGCACGAATATGATCAGCAAGGTCGCGGGCACCACGAGCTTCAGGCGCTCTGCGGCCCGCTGAAGATATTCAAACTGGCCGGAATAAGCCACTGACACGCCCGGTGGAAATTTCACGTCACGGGCTACGGCCTTTTGCAAATCACCGACCACAGAACTTAGATCGCGGCCGCGTACATCCACATAAACCCAGGTGGAGGGTCTGGCGTTTTCAGTCTTCAGCATCGGTGGGCCATCAACCACTTCTAGGCCAGCGACGGTGCCGAGCGTGATCTGCTGCGCCATGGGCGTCAGGATCGGCAAGGCGCTGAGGCCCTCTAGGCTGTCGCGCAACTCGCGTGGATAACGCAAGTTGATGGGGAAACGTGCGACGCCCTCCACGGTCTCGCCGATATTTTCGCCGCCGATGGCACCGGCTAC
>JANLPX010000251.1:0-2004 GCA_031367485.1 Alphaproteobacteria bacterium
ATTGGCCCGCGCCGATCAAAACCGGAGTTCGTTCGTCCATAACTGTCCCTCGCCTAGCGCTTCACACCCGATGCTACGGTTGGTTTGGTGGATCACAAGCGCATTTCGGTGATGATTGCTTCTTGTGCGATGGCTGCCTAAAAACTAACCAGACTACGAATTCCGGGCAGTGCTAACGCCCTTCACAATCCTCACCCCTTGCTGTTCGGGAGGGTCGCGTGCTCCTAGCCCGCGAACGCCCGGGTGGCTTTCACAACCAACTGCCAGCCGAGCCCATGAAAAAAATCGAAGCTATCATCAAGCCCTTCAAACTCGACGAGGTGAAGGAAGCACTTCAGGATCTTGGCGTTCAAGGGATGACCGTGATCGAAGCCAAGGGCTACGGTCGCCAAAAGGGTCACACCGAACTCTACCGGGGTGCTGAATATGTAGTCGATTTCCTGCCCAAGATTAAAATCGAGGTCGTGGTTTCAGATGACCAGTTGACCCCAGCGCTCGATTGCATAGTGGCTGCGGCGCGCACGGGGCGCATCGGCGACGGGAAAATCTTTGTTTCAGACGTCTTAGACGTTCTGCGAATTCGGACCGGCGAAACCGGCACGGCTGCGATCTAGTCTGCGCAGCCACCAAACCAATTAAGGAAGGGGATAAAGTCATGACGACCGCCAAGGATATTCTAAACGAAATCAAAGAGAAAGACGTCAAATATGTCGACGTTCGCTTCACCGACATTCGCGGCAAGATGCAGCATGTCACCTTCGACATCGACCTAGTCGACGACGACTTCCTAAACGACGGCACCATGTTCGACGGCTCATCCATCGCCGGGTGGAAAGCCATCAACGAAAGCGACATGAAGCTGCGGCCCGACCTGTCGACCGCCATCATCGACCCCTTCTACCAGCAGACCACGCTGTGCCTGTTTTGCGATGTCGTGAACCCCGACACCGGCACCCCCTATGATCGCGACCCGCGCTCGATCGCCAAGGCCGCACTCAACTTCGTCAAGGCCTCGGGGATCGGTGACACCGTGTATTTCGGCCCCGAAGCCGAGTTCTTCATTTTCGACGACGTGAAGTGGTCCACCGATCCGCACAATACGGGCTACTCCTATGACGCCAGCGAATTGCCGGTGAACACGGGCAAGTCCTATCCAGAAGGCAATATGGGCCACCGCCCGGGTCCAAAAGGCGGCTATTTCCCGGTCAATCCTGTTGATAGCGCTCAAGACCTGCGTGGTGAAATGCTAGCCGTGATGGGCGAGCTGGGCATGAAGCCTGAGAAGCATCACCACGAAGTCGCACCCGCCCAGCACGAACTCGGCTTGAAGTTCGACACCATGATCGTCATGGCCGACCGGCTTCAGCTCTATAAGTACGTGATCCACAACGTGGCCGCCGCCTATGGCAAGACCGCCACCTTCATGGCCAAGCCGATGTTTGCCGACAATGGTTCGGGTATGCACGTGCACCAGTCGATCTGGGGTGACGGCAAGCCGCTCTTCGCCGGCGACAAATATGCGGGCCTCAGTCAGATGTGCCTCTGGTACATCGGCGGCATCATCAAGCACGCTAAGGCGATCAACGCGTTCTCCAACTCCACCACCAACAGCTACAAGCGCCTGGTGCCCGGCTATGAAGCCCCAGTGAAACTGGCCTATTCGGCCCGCAATCGCTCGGCCTCGATCCGCATCCCGCACGTCGACAGCCCCAAGGGCAAGCGTCTGGAAGCCCGCTTCCCCGATCCGATGGGCAACCCGTACCTGACCTTCACCGCCCTGTTGATGGCCGGCATTGACGGCATCATCAACAAGATCGATCCGGGCGCACCGGCCGACAAGAACCTCTACGACCTGCCGCCCCGCGAGCAGAAGAAGATCCCAGAAGTCTGCGGCTCCCTGAAGGAAGCCCTGGAAAACCTCGATAAGGATCGCGGGTTCCTGAAGGCCGGCGGCGTGATGAACGACGACTTCATCGACGCCTATATCGAGCTAAAGATGGAAGA
>JANLPX010000255.1:0-13813 GCA_031367485.1 Alphaproteobacteria bacterium
TGGTGGGCGCGGCGTCCACAGTCGGAGACGGCGGCTTTGAGCGGTCGATGGCCCTGGTGGATGCCGGGGTTGATGTGGTGGTGATCGACACTGCACATGGGCATAATTCCGACGTGGCCAAGGCGGTGATGCGCCTGCGTCGCGAGGCCAATCGGGTGCAGATCATTGCCGGCAATATCGCGACCTATGAGGGCGCGAGGGCTCTGATCGACGCTGGCGCGGATGCCGTGAAGGTGGGGATTGGGCCTGGCTCTATCTGTACCACGCGGATCGTGGCTGGCGTAGGTGTGCCGCAGCTGACGGCCATTGCCGACGCGGTGCGGGCGGCCAAGGGAACCGGGGTTCCGGTGATCGCCGATGGCGGCATCAAGTATTCCGGTGACTTGGCTAAGGCGCTGGCTATGGGGGCGTCGGTAGCCATGATGGGCTCTGCCTTTGCCGGCACCGATGAGGCTCCGGGTGAGGTGTTTCTGTATCAGGGTCGCTCGTACAAGGCCTATCGTGGGATGGGGTCTCTGGGGGCTATGTCCACGGCCAATGGCTCAGCCGATCGATATTTCCAGAAGGAAGTCTCGGCCATGAAACTGGTGCCGGAGGGGATTGAGGGCCAAGTCGCCTACAAGGGCCCGATCAGCGCGATCCTGCACCAGATGGTCGGCGGCCTGCGCGCGGCCATGGGCTATGTGGGGGCGAGCGACCTGGCGAGCTTCCAGGATAAGGCACGGTTCATCCGGATTACCGGTGCGGGCCTGCGCGAGAGCCACGTCCACGACGTTATGATGACCCGTGAAGCCCCCAACTATACGAGCCCGGTATGACCCCGAAACCTGAACTTCTGCTTTTGGGTCTGGCTGTCGTTGTGGGTCTGATCCAGTTGATCTGGGCGACCGTTGCGGCGCGGTGCCAGCAGGGCCTGGAATATGGACGCGGGCCTCATGATGAGCCGCTGGCCCTGACCGGCGGCGCGGCGCGGTTGCAGAGGGGCTATCGCAATTTTCTGGAGACCTTTCCGCTGCATGCGGTAGCAGTGATCGTTGCCTATCTAAGCGCCAAGCTAGGAGACCTCACGATGTGGGGCTCGGCGCTCTATGTGGTGGGGCGAGCTGTTTATCCAGTAGCCTATCTGTTTTCGATCCCCTGGACCCGCACGATTGTCTGGTTCGCCGCCTTTGCGGGCACCGTGATGGTGGTTGCGGCCATCTTCCTATGAGGCGAAATTTTGCGTGACGGCGGCAGGCTATCGGCGGCCATTGAAGTTCTCACCGATATCGAGACCCGCCCCCGGCCGGTGAAGATGGCGCTGAAGGGCTGGAGCGAGCGTGCGCGCTATGCGGGGTCGAAGGACCGCGCCTGGATCTCAGGATTGGTGATGGACGTGCTGCGGCGCAGACGATCGCTGGCCTGGGGGATGGGTGATGATAGTCCGCGCGCCGGATGTTTGGCTGCCTTGGTTCAGTTCTGGGATTGGTCGATTGAGCGGGTGGGTGAAGCCGCCGGTGACGAGGTGCATGGTAACGGCGCTTTGACGCAGACTGAGATCGCTGCACTAGGTTCCCCGCGCAAACTGTCCGAGGCACCCTTGCCGGTTCAGGGGGATTACCCCGACTGGCTCGCCGCCTCCATGGATCGGGTTTTCGGCAAAGATGTCGCGGTTGAAGGTGCGGCGCTGTCCGAGCGTGCGCCGGTGGATTTGCGGGTCAATCTGATCAAGGCCAGTGTCGGCAAGGGTGAGAAAGCCTTGGCACCGCTGAATGTGGAGCCTGCCGGGATCTTAGAGACCGCATTTCGGATTGCCGCGCCGGCAGCAAGCGACCGAGCGGGGTCGGTGGAGACCATTCCGGCCTTTTCCAAGGGTTGGTTTGAGGTGCAGGATTTAGGCTCGCAGATTGCAGCGTCCTGCGCTGGCGAGATCAAGGGTCTTCAGGTGTTGGACTATTGCGCTGGGGGCGGGGGCAAGACCCTGGCCCTGGCTGCGGCCATGGGAAATTCGGGCCAGATCTATGCCTATGACAGTGAGGCTCGGCGGCTGGCCGACACCATCCGTCGGGCTGACCGGGCAGGGGTGCGCAACTTGCAGATCCGCTCGCCGGTCCATGCCGACCCGCTGAAGGGTCTGGAAGACCGGATGGACGTGGTATTCATAGATGCGCCTTGCTCAGGCTCTGGCGCGTGGCGACGGCATCCCGACACCAAGTGGCGGCTGACCCCACAATTGCTGGCCCAACGCATCGCCGATCAGGACAAGGTGCTGGACCAAGGCGCGGCCTTCGTGAAAGCCGGAGGGCGCATGATCTATGTGACCTGCTCGGTCTTGCCTGAGGAGGACGAGGATCGGGTGAGCGCGTTCCTAGCCCGCACGCCGGGCTTTAAGGTCAAGCCCGCGACGCCGGAGCCCGACCTCGCCAAACACCTGACGCCGGAAGGCTATCTGCGACTCACCCCTGCCACCGCTGGCACGGACGGCTTCTTCGTCGCCGTGTTGGAGCGCGACCCTCGGATCCCAGTATGACGGAAAAGCCCGCCCACGAACGTGTTCTCATTGTCGATTTCGGCAGTCAGGTGACCCAGTTGATCGCGCGGCGGCTGCGCGAGAGCGGGGTATTTTGCGAGATCCACCCCTTCGACAAAGTTGACGCCATGCTGGACGCCTTTGCGCCCAAGGCGGTGATTTTGTCTGGTGGTCCGGCCAGTGTGCATGAGGCGGCCAGTCCCTCGGCACCCCAACGGATATTCGAGCTGGGCGTTCCGGTGCTGGGCATCTGTTACGGCGAAATGACCCTTTGCAATCAGTTGGGCGGCAAGGTCGAGGGAGGGCACTCTCGCGAGTTCGGTCGCGCGGAAATCCGGATTGAGCGTGACAGTCCGCTATTGGCCGGTCTGGGCGCGGTGGGGGATCTGGAAACCGTGTGGATGAGCCACGGCGACAAGATCACTGAAATTCCAGCGGGTTTTGAGGTTGTCGCTTCCTCGGAGGGTAGCCCCTATGCGGTGATCGCCGATGAGGCGCGGCGGTTCTATGGCATCCAGTTCCATCCCGAGGTGGCGCACACCCCGCGCGGGGCGCAGATGCTGCGCAACTTCACTCACGGGATTGCCGGGCTGAGCGGCGACTGGACCATGGCCTCGTTCCGCCAGGAGATGGTGGCCAAGATCAGGGCTCAGGTGGGCGACGGCAAGGTGATTTGCGGGCTCTCTGGCGGCGTGGACAGCTCCGTAGCCGCTGTGCTGATCCACGAAGCTATCGGCGAGCAGCTGACCTGCGTGTTCGTCGATACCGGTTTGCTGCGGCACAATGAGGCTGAGCAGGTGGTGACCATGTTCCGCGATCACTACAACATTCCGCTGGTGCATGTGGACGCTGGCGATATGTTTTTGGGCGAGTTGGCCGGGGTTTCCGATCCTGAGACCAAGCGCAAGACCATTGGTCGCCTGTTCATCGAGGTGTTCGACAAGGAGTCGGCTAAGATCGAGGGTGCTGCCTTCCTGGCCCAGGGCACGCTCTATCCAGATGTGATCGAGAGCGTCTCGGCCAGCGGCGGCCCATCTGCGGTGATCAAAAGTCATCACAATGTCGGGGGCTTACCCGACTATATGAAATTGAAATTGGTCGAGCCACTACGCGAGCTGTTCAAGGATGAGGTGCGGCTGTTGGGCGTGGAGCTGGGCCTGCCGCCGGCCTTTGTGGGTCGCCACCCGTTTCCTGGTCCTGGTCTAGCCATCCGCATTCCCGGCGAGATCACCAGCGAGAAGGTCGCCGTGCTGCAGCAAGCCGACGCCATCTATCTCGACGAGATCCGCAAGGCTGGCCTCTACGACAAGATCTGGCAGGCCTTTGCCGTGCTGCTGCCAGTCAAGACCGTCGGCGTGATGGGTGACGCGCGCACCTATGAAGACGTTCTGGCGCTTCGAGCGGTCACCTCGACCGACGGCATGACCGCCGATTTCTTCGAGTTTCCGTGGGAGGTCTTAGGCCGATGTGCCACGCGGATCATCAATGAGGTGAGGGGGGTCAATCGCGTGGTCTATGACGTGACCAGCAAGCCACCGGGGACGATTGAATGGGAGTGAGGCACCACCAACCTAGGTTTGTGGATGTTGCTACCGCCTGATCGCTCGCCATCTGTCGGCTCCGGGTGACAGGCTCTATCCGACGAAGGTCCAGGGCACGACTTCACCGGCGTGGAATGGTACGAGGTCCGCGCCATCAAGTTTGAGTTTGTCCGGGACGAGCTTTTCGCGTCGCTCCAAGACGACCTGGCCCTCGTTGAACGGCAGGCCATAGAAGCGCGGGCCGTTTTCGGAGGCGAAGGCTTCGAGGCGGTTGAGTGCCCCTTCCTCCTCGAACGCTTTCGCATAGCTCTCTAGGGCGAAGGGCGCGTTGAAGACACCGGCACACCCGCAGGCCGTTTCCTTGTCGCCGACCGCGTGTGGCGCGGAGTCTGTGCCCAAGAAGAATTTGGCGGAGCCGGAGGTGGCTGCCCTTCGCAGGGCGAGCTGATGGGTCTGGCGCTTGACGATTGGCAAGCAGTAGAAGTGCGGACGGATGCCGCCCTCGAACATCGCGTTGCGATTGATCGCCAGATGGTGGGGCGTGATGGTCGCCGCCAGATTTGGGCCGCTAGCCTCAACGAAGGCCACAGCTTCGGCCGTGGTGATATGTTCGAACACCACCTTTAGCGCCGGGAAATCTGTGATCAGTTGGCTGAGGATACGTTCAATAAAGACGGCCTCCCTGTCGAAGATGTCGATGTGGCGTTCGGTGACCTCACCATGGATCAGCAGGGGCATGCCGATCCGCTGCATGACCTCAAGCACATTGTGGATCTTGGCGATGTCGGTGACGCCATGATCGGAGTTGGTGGTGGCGTGGGCGGGGTAGAGCTTGCAGGCGGTGAACACGCCTTGGGTAAAGCCGAGCTCAACTTCGCTGGGGTCGATGGTGTCAGTGAGGTAGCAGGTCATCAACGGTTCGAAGATCAGTCCAGGCTCGAGCGCGGCAAGGATGCGGCCTCGATAGGCCTTTGCAGCAGTAACGGTCGTGATTGGCGGGCTCAGATTTGGCATGACAATGGCGCGTGCGAACTGCCTAGCCGTGTAGTTGACGACGGAGGCGAGCATGGTGCCGTCGCGAAGGTGGACATGCCAATCATCGGGCCGTCTGAGCGTCAGGCGCTGTGCAGAGTTGGCGTCGATGTCAGATTCCGGCATAAACTTGATCTTCCTTAGCGGAGCCCAGATGGGTCACTGTACCGGGTTAAGTCTATGCGCCGCAGAAGGATCGCGGAAGAGCATCTCGGCCAAGATTGTGTTCCGTTTAGAAACGCACTGCATTAGCTGGCGTTGATTTTGGAGTGATGGCAGGGATGATCACGATCTACGGCATCAAGACCTGTGACACGATGAAGAAGGCACGAGACTGGCTGGGCGAGCATGGGGTCGCTTATCGGTTCCACGACTACAAGGTCTCTGGGATTGACCGCACCACGCTCGATGCCTGGGCGCAAATGGTTGGATGGGAAGTCTTGCTCAATCGCGCGGGGACGACTTTTCGCAAGTTGCCGGACGCTCACCGCGCCGAGATGACCCGGGATAAGGCGATCAATCTGATGTTGGCCCAGCCCTCGATGATCAAGCGGCCTGTTCTGGACATCGGCGGCCTACTGCTCGTCGGCTTCAAGCCTGAGCGCTTTGCCGAGGCCTTTCGGGCCAAGTAGGTTTTTCGCCGGCCTGCACCCAATGACTTAGTCTGTGGCTTATCTATCAACTCAGCCGCGATACTCTGCTATGGACCATGAAGAAGATTTCATGATCGTTTTTGCATCCGGGCGGGGTGCGCGGTGCCTCTTAAGCGCATAGACGGGTCAGATGAATTGCCCGCTCGAACCAAGGAGAGACATCTATGCAAGCTGTTGTGATCGTCGCGATTATTTTTGGGACTATCGCGGCCTTGGCGATTGTGCCGGTTTATTTCAAAAGTCTGGAACGTCAGCGACTGCAAGAGACGCTACGCGCCGCGATTGATAAGGGTCAGCCTTTGCCGCCCGAGGTCATCGAGGCCTTGACGTCCGACGTAAAGCTTCGTCCCAAGCCCTCTCCACAACGCGACTTGCGGGTAGGGATCATCTGGGTCGGTGTCGCCGTAGGGATTGCCGCACTTGGTATTGCGCTGAGTTTTGATGAACCCGACGCCACCTATCCTTTGCTGGGTATTGCGGCGTTTCCTGGTTTTATTGGCGTGGCGTTCATTGTGATTTCCTTCCTGGCGCGTGGAAAAGACGCTTAAGGCCGATTGGGGACAAGCCCATGTCGGGCGGACAAAGCATGCGGCATACGAACTTGCATGATGTCGAACTCGCGGGTTTGGCAGGTGCAGGAGATCGGGGTGCTTTTGGGGAACTGGTCCGTCGCCACGGATCAGCCGTCCGATCGCTTGTCCGACGCATGGGCGCTGGCAATGCCGAAGCCGATGATGTGGCCCAGGATGCCTTTCTCGCCGCCTTTGAGAACATCGCAGACTATCGAGGCGAGGGGGCCTTCGCCGGATGGGTGAAGCGTATCGCTGTTCGGCAATATCTGCGGCGATTACAAAGGTCCAAACGATTGGCTGCGATAAGTGCGGAAAATGCTGAGCTTGAGAATGTGGTCGGAGGCGTCGAGAGCCTAGCAGCGGGCAAGATTGATTTGGATGCGGCCCTAAACACCCTGACCCTGCCGGAACGATTGAGCGTTGGAATGTGTTATGGAGCGGGATTGTCACACGTAGAAGCCGCCGAGGCCTTAAATCTGCCGCTTGGGACAGTTAAATCACATGTCAAACGTGGTTTGGAAAAGCTCAGAGTCCGATTGGCGTCGGTCGGAGAAAAGGGGAGCGTGGTCCATGGCTGAGCTCGAATTTGAGCGGCGCTTGGAGCGTATGTTTGCGGAAACGCCATCGTTCCGTGACTCTGACGCCTTCGCCATCACCGTAGAGGCGCGTCTTGATCGCGGCTGGATGATGCGCCGCTGGATGATCGGCACCGCAGGTGTTGTGGGCGGGGTGTTCGGAACCAGCCAATTATTGGTTTCCAATCTCATTGGCCGGGTCGAGGACGTCTCGGATGGCTCGACTAAACTGCTTGCGGCGAGCATCGCCCAAGTCAAACCTAGCCTCAATTTACTGGCATTGATGCAGTCGGACATGCTGTGGGTCTGGGTTGCCGGCGGAATGGCTGTCGTGGCCATGGGCTTTGTGCTGACCCGGGTCATTGAGGAGATCTAGACATGTCGGCCCATAGCCCTCAGACGACGCGGCGGCTCGCCGCGCCGGACATCTCTGCGCGTAAAGGTGGAGTGCCAATTGTGTGCCTCACAGCCTACTCCGCGCCTGTGGCGGCCCTATTGGATGACCAGTGCGATCTGCTTTTGGTGGGGGACTCTGTGGGCATGGTGGTCCACGGGATGGACAATACGCTGGGTGTGACCCTGGACATGATGATCTTGCATGCCCAAGCGGTGATACGTGGTTCCAAGAGGGCAATGGTGGTGGTTGATATGCCTTTCGGTTCCTATGAGGGATCGCCGGAAGTGGCTTTCGCCAACGCCGCGCGGGTGATGAAAGAAACGGGTGCGCAAGCGATCAAGGTCGAGGGTGGTTTGGGTATCGCTCAGACGATTGCCTATCTTGTCGAGCGCGGTATCCCGGTGATGGGGCACGTGGGTTTGAGACCACAGGCGGTGTTGGTCGACGGTGGCTTTCGGGCCAAGGGAAAATGCAAAGCCGAGGGCGATTTGATCGTCTCAGAGGCCTTGGCCATCGCGGCCGCAGGGGCGTTCGCCATTGTGGTTGAAGGCACAGCCGAGGCCGTTGCGCAGCGGATTACTGAGTCGGTCGCGGTTCCTACCATCGGGATTGGCGCATCTTGCGCCTGCGACGGCCAAATCCTGGTGACCGATGACATGATCGGCATGTTCGAGTGGGTGCCGAAGTTTGTGCGAACCTATGGCGATCAGAGGGGCCTCATCGCGCGCAGCGTAGCAGAATACGCCGATGATGTTCGCAATCGCAGATTTCCAGGCGCTGGCGAGGTTTACTTCCCTCTTTCCCGCCGCGACAAACTCCAGACGGTCTGACCGCGATTGGCGTCCGAACGCCATGGTTCGGCCACGCTTCTCGCACAGATGATCTTTATCTGGGTTTGAGACCCCAACCGTTGCAGCGAACACCTCAGCGCTATAGGTTCCGCCGCTCTTATCCTATGCGCCGTTCGAGCGGAGTTATCCCAAGTGGCTGATGTTTTTGAGGAGGTCGAAGAACAGCTTCGCGCCGAGCGCTATAGGGCGTTGGCCCTCAAGGCTCTGCCTTGGGCAGTAGGCGCGTTCGTCGCTGCTATCGCGATAGCGCTGGCCGTATGGGCGTTTGACAACTATCGCACCAAGGCTTCAGCGCAGGCATCCCAAGCCTATTCTCAGGCTCTAGAGGCGTTCGAACAGGGGCGGACTTCCGAGGCCGACTCGCTATGGACGGATGTCTCCAAGTCGTCCTCCAAGGTTTATAAATCCCTGGCGCTTCAGCACTTGGGCGGTTTGCGTCTAACCAGCGGCGATATCCCGGCAGCTGTGACGTTGTTTGACGCCTCTGCTGCAGCCGCGCCCGACCCGTTGATTGCAGATGCCGCCCGACTGAAGGCCGTCTATGCCCTCTTGGATACCAGCTCGTTGAAGGACATTCAGGCGCGACTGGATCCTTTGTTGAAGGAGGGCCGTCCCTATCGCGCTGAGGCCCGTGAAGCTCTGGCTTTTGCAAAGCTGATGGCCGGCGATGTCGCCGGTGCCCGGGGCGATTTTGTCGTGATTTCACTTGTCGCTGATGCGCAGCAGGGTGCCCGCGAGCGGGCCCAAGCCGCGATAGCCCTGATTGACTCTGGTTCGGCGAAGCTTGTTCCGGCTGCTGTAAAAGCTGCCTTAGCCCTGCCGCCTCCAATGCAATTAGCCCCCACCGATCCACCTGCCGGGTTTGCGCCGGGCCAACCCATAGTGCCGAACGCTCAATGACCTTTTCACGCTCTATAGGAATGCTGGTTGCTGCCCTTATGATGGTCAGCACCGTTGGTGGCTGCACCACCTTGAACCGGTTCAACCCGTTCAACCGCGACAGCAAAGATCCAGTCGAAGTCGCCTCTGAGGGTAAGCGGATCGCGATCGTTGCCCTGGACGAAAAGGTCGAGCCTGCAGAGGGTCTAAAGGGTGCAGACTTTTTCCTGCCTGAGCCCAAACCCGCGACCCAGTGGTCGCTGCCTGGTGGAAACGCCGAGCAGTCAATGGAGAACCTTCAAGCGGGTGGTGGTCTGACGGTCGCCTGGAAGCGTGGGTTCGGTCAGAAGTCGGGTCAAAATGCCCATGTTACGGCCCCTCCGGTTGCGGCAAATGGCAAAGTTTTCGTCATGGACGGTCAGGCCAGCGTCTCAGCCCATGATGCGCAATCGGGTGCGGTCATTTGGAAGGCCGATCTGCGCCCAAAGAGTAAGCGCGACAGGGATGCATTCGGCGGCGGCTTAGCCCTTGCAGATGGCAAGTTGGTGGTCTCATCGGGCTATCGTTTCATTGCGAGCTTAAATGCTGACACGGGCGCGGTGATCTGGAAGACCGCAACAGAGCAACCCATTCACGCAGCGCCCACGGTGTCTGGCGGGCGCGTTTTTGTGGTGGCTATCGATAACACGCTCCTGACGTTCGACGCGGCGACGGGTGCGGATGGTTGGACCTACCAGGCGCTGTCTGAATCATCGCGAATCCTTGGTGCCTCAAGTCCTGCTGTTTCGGGCGACACGGTCGTCGCCTCGTTTGGGTCGGGCGAGTTGGTTGCTCTGCGCAGTGCCAACGGCAATGACCTGTGGAATGAGGCTCTGTCGCGCGCCAGCCGAACCAATGCTCTGTCTGAAATACGCGACATCCCGGGACGCCCCGTCATTTATCAAGGCGACGTATTTGCCATCAGTCACTCCGGTGTTTTTGCAGCAACAGACCTTAGAACGGGCCAAGCACGATGGACCTTGCCGATCACCGGCATCACCACGCCATGGCCCGCCGGTGATGTGGTCTATGTGATCGACAAGAGCGGCAAGATATACTGCGTCTCGCGCGAAACGGGCCAGATCTATTGGGTCCGGGATTTGGGCGAAGGCAGGATCAAGAAGGGCCGCGCTGACTTCATCACGAAGCTAGGTCGGGGCGCGAAGAAGGCCCGCTCCAAGCCGATATGGTCCAGCCCAATCTTGGCCAATGGCAAGCTCATTACGGCATCCGACACCGGTGAATTGGTCGCCGTGAACGCCAAGACTGGCGTTGTTGAAAAGAGCCTGCAGCTTGGTCAAACCGTGCTGATTGGCCCGATCGCACTGAACGGAACGCTCTATATCGCCACCGATGAGGCTCAACTCATTGCGCTGCGATAGCTGGATCTGAGGACCCGCCAATGCCCCTGCGGCTTGCGATTGTCGGACGACCCAATGTCGGAAAGTCGACACTGTTCAATCGCCTGGCGGGCAAAAAGCTCGCCATTGTCGATGACCGGCCGGGCGTCACCCGTGACCGTCGCTATGGGACCGGCCAGATCGGCGATTTGGAGCTTGAGCTGATCGATACAGCTGGTTTCGAGGATGTGACCGACGACAGTCTGGAAGCCCGGATGAGGGCTCAAACTGAGCTCGCGATCCTGGAGTGCGATGTGGCCCTGTTCGTTGTCGATGCCCGTGAAGGCATCACGCCGATGGACGAGGTGTTTGCTGAAATCCTGCGTCGATCCGATAAGCCCGTCGTGCTGGCGGCGAACAAGGCCGAGGGCAAACGGGGTGATGATGGGGTCAACGAGTCCTACCGCCTGGGATTGGGTGAGCCCCTGGCCATCTCTGCTGAGCATGGCGAGGGCATGGCAGATCTCTACCAAGCGCTCGTCGGGCTGTCGGATGAGCACGAACTGATCGACGGCGAACTCGCGGCAAATCCGATCAAGATCGCCATTGTCGGTCGACCCAATGCGGGCAAGTCAACCCTGATCAATGGCTTGATTGGCGAGGATCGCCTGCTGACCGGCCCAGAAGCGGGCATCACCCGGGACGCTATCCCCGTGGATTGGGACTGGGATGGTCAGGCCATCAGGTTGGTGGATACGGCGGGGTTACGCCGCAAAGCCCGAGTCCAGGAGAAGCTGGAGAAGCTCTCCACCGCTGATTCCATTCGCGCGATCACCTTCGCCGAGGTGGTTATTTTGGTGATGGATGCGACCCACCCCTTTGAAATCCAAGATCTTCAGATCGCCGATTTGGTCGAGCGGGAGGGCCGAGGTCTGGTTTTCTGTCTGGCGAAGTGGGACTTGGTCGAAGACCCGCACGCCAAGCTGGCTGAGTTTAATGAAGAGGCCTCGCGGTTGCTGCCTCAGTTGCGCGGATCGCCGGTCGTCGCGCTATCAGCCGAGACGGGTAAGGGGCTTGAGCGCTTGATGCCCACGGTCCTTAAGGTTCATGCTGACTGGTCGACCAAGGTCAAGACCAGAGACCTCAATGACTGGCTGGCCATGGCCATTCAGCGACATCCCCCGCCGGCTGTGGGTGGTAGGCGCGTGAAGCCGAAATATATGGCTCAGACCAAGGCCCGGCCGCCAACATTTGTGATGTTCGCCAGTCGCGCAGATCAATTGCCTGACCATTATCGGCGCTATTTGATCCACTCTCTTCGCGAAAGCTTTGACCTGCCCGGCGTTCCCATGCGGCTGACCGTCAAGTCCAACAAGAACCCGTTTGCCGAGGGCGAGGCCAAGAGTGGTGTTGCGGTCGACAAGCCAAGGCCAAATCGCAACAAGGCCAAGACCGGCCTTGCGACAAAGGTTCGGACCGCTGCCGCCGCGAAAGCCAAGGCAGGCGCTACGAGCAAGCCTCGGAAAGCCTATGTCGCGAAACCCAAGCCCACGGGAGCTCCGAAGGGGCGGGCGCAGAAAATGGCGCGCTCAGGGGTCAAGCCGAAGCGGGCGATGCGGACGCTAGCTTCCAGTCCGAAAACAAAACGCTAGTCGTCGGCAGGCCTAGATCGGCCTGCGCCAGCTCAACGATGAGTGGGCCGATCTCGGACGGGTCGGGCAGGGTCATCGGGTCTTCGCCGGGCATGGCCTCAGCGCGCATCTTGGTTCGCATTTGGTTGGGGTCGACAAGGGCAGCGCGGACGGTCGTGTTCTCCATCTCATCGGCCCAAGTTCGGACGATATGCTCCATCGCGGCCTTTGAGGCTCCATAGGGTCCCCAGAAGGCTTTGGGGCGGGTAACGCGGCCGCTAGTCAGGAACAAAGCCCGGCCGCGAGGGGCTGCCTTGAGCAAGGGTTCGGTCGAGCGAATTAGGCGAAAGGTCGCCGTTGCGTTGATGGCCATAACGCTATCCCAGGCCTTGAGATCAATGTGGCTGATCGGGGTTATCGGCCCCAGGATCGCTCCGCAGTGAACCAGGAGGTCAAGATGACCGAAGCGGTTGTGTATGGCGAACCCGAGTTGATCCAGCCCATCGGGCTCGGCCAGATCGAGGGGCACCAGGGTTGCACGCGAGCCGGTCAGACGCAGGATCTCATCGTCGAGATCTTCGAGGCCGCCTTGGGTCCGAGCGGTCGCGATGATGTGCGCGCCAGCCGCTGCAAGAGCCAGAGCGGAGGCCCGGCCGATGCCGCGGGAGGCCCCGGTCACGAGGGCAATTTGGCCCTCTAGAGGATTAGTATTTGCAGACATTTCAATACTCTAGAGGCGTTTCTGGATTTGGTTCACGGTTGGCGTAATGCTGGGCGATCACGGCGCACGCCATTAACTGGATCTGGTGAAAGATCATTATCGGCAGCAGGATCAAGCCCAAAGTCGCGCCTGGAAATAGAACACCAGCCATGGGAACGCCACTGGCCAAACTCTTTTTCGAGCCACAAAAGACGATGGTGATTTCGTCGGCCTTGTTGAAGCCGAACAGCCGCGCGCTGGCCAGGGTTATGGTCAGGACTATTGCCAGGAGTAGGGCGCAGAGGATGACCAGTCGCAAGAGGTCAACTTTGCCAACCTGCTGCCAGATGCCGCCCAAGACGGCTTCGGAAAATGCCGAATAGACCACGAGCAAAATCGAGCCGCGATCAACGTAGCCAACGAGCTTGGCGTGGCGTCCGATCCACGCGCCGATCGCCGGGCGCAGAAGTTGGCCGGCCACAAAGGGGATTAGCAACTGGACGACGATGGATTGGACGGAGTGAAATGAGATTCCGCCGCCTTGGGTCTGCATCAACATCGCGCCGAGCAGTGGCGTGACGGCGATGCCCAATAGGTTAGAGGCCGTAGCCGACGCGACGGTGGCCGCGACATTGCCGCGCGCGATGGCGGTAAAGCCTATGGAAGACTGGATAGTTGAGGGCAGGCAACCCAGGAAGATCAGGCCTGGCGCGAGGGCCACCGGCATTATCCAGGCGGGGAGCTTGGCGAGGCCGAGGCAGAGAATCGGGAACAGGACGAAGGTCGCGGCCAGGACCAACAGATGCAGCCGCCAGTGAGTGACGCCTTTGATCACCGCCTCGCGGCTGAGCTTCGCGCCGTGCAGGAAGAATACTAAGCCGATGGCGATTTTGGTGGCGAGGCTGAAGGCGGGAGCCGCAGGTCCGCTGGCGGGCAAGACGCTGGCTAGAACGACCATGGCGATGATCAGGATGATGTACCAGTCGGGTTTCAGGCGGGAGAGAAAGGTGGGCAACTAGACGACCTTCTCAGTATCAACCCGCATGCCCCGCGCGTCTGGCTCCCGGACAAGCGCCGGGCGCTTTCCGGGATGA
>JANLPX010000266.1:0-4934 GCA_031367485.1 Alphaproteobacteria bacterium
CACCACATTGGCCCCAAGCCAGACATCGTCGCCGATGGTGATACCACCTCGGCTAGGCTGGAAGCCTTGGTCGCGGATCCGGCGAGCGGGGTCGGAGAATTCGTGATTGGTGGGGGCGAGCGTACAATTGGCAGCGATCAATACGGCGTCGCCGATAGCGATGCCGTTGCCTGTATATATGACGGTTCCCGAGTTGATCGCGCAGTCAGATCCGATGACGAGATCACCCATACCACCGGTCGCCTTGATCTTGACGAAGGCGTCGACCAGGGTTCGCGGGCCGACGTCGATTAATGTTCCGCGTACGGATGGTTCAATGTCCGCCAGCGGTGAAATCTTAGCTGTAGGATCGATCTTGAGCACGCTTAGACCTGCACCTTCATGGTCTCATAGGCTGCGTCGCGCTCTGACATCACCTTAGGCTCCATCGGCCATTCGATGCCAAAGGCTGGGTCATCCCAGCGATAGCCCTGACCGTGACCGGGCTCATAGATGCGGTCGATTTGGTAGAGGACGTCGGTATTGTCTTCCAGGGTGACAAAGCCGTGAGCCATGCCCCTTCCGATCATCAGGGCCCGACCGTTCTGGGCCGAAAGCTCCACGCCCACCCATTGCAGATAGGTACGGCTATTGGGGCGAACATCCACCGCGACATCAAAAATCGACCCTTGTGTGACCCGCACCAGCTTGGCCTCCTCGCGCGGATGGGCCTCATAGTGCAGGCCGCGAAGCGTGCCGACATGGGTGTTACGCGATAGGCTCGTCTGAATCGGCACAAAGGGGAACCCCGCCGAGGCAAACTCATCCGGACAATAGAGTCTGGCGAATGCACCGCGATCATCGGTTGACGGATCAATGTCAATGATGGTGACGCCAGCTATCTCGGTGGGCGCAAATCGCATCAGGGCCAAACCTTAGGTTCAGGCGAGGCGGTGACAAAGGCCCCGCCCCATTCGCGAATATAGGCCATCTGCCCCATGATCTCGTCCTTTAGATTCCAGGGTAGGATCAGCAGGTAGTCAGGTTTGATCTGCGCCACCCTAGTTGGCTCATAGATCGGGATATGGCTGCCCGGCAGGGCATGGTCCTGCTTGTGCGGATTGGCGTCAAAGGCCGCGACGATGTCGGCAGTGCCGACGCCGGCATAGTTGAGGAAGGTGTTGCCCTTGGCCGCCGCGCCGTAAGCCGCGACCCGCTTGTTATCGGCCTTTGCTTTAGCCAGGAACGCAAGGAAGGCATCACGTACCGTCTCGACCCTGGCCGTGAAGCCGTCATAGGTGGCCATGAGATGGAGCCCCGCCGCTGCCTCACGGTCGCGCAAGGCTTTCAGGCCATCCGTTTCGGCGTGGGACGCCGCCTCATGGCAGCAGAACACCCGCAGCGAGCCGCCGTGCGTCGACAATAGTTCAACATCGAACGGTCTTAACCCATTCGACCGCAGCACTTTTTCCACTGCCAACAGTGAAAGGTAGGAATAGTGCTCGTGATAGATGGTGTCGAACTGCACCAATTCGATCAGATTGAGCAGGTGGGGGAATTCGAAGGTTAGCACCCCCTGCGGCTTCAGGACGTGCGGGAAGCCCGCGACGAAATCACCAATGTCGGGCACATGGGCTAGTACGTTGTTGCCGGCCATCAAATCAGCGGTGAGACCCCGCGCGGCGAGATCTCGGCCTGTATCGGCGTTGAAGAACGAGACTTCGGTTGGGATGCCCTTGCCGATGGCGACTTGAGCGGTATTTCCGGTGGGTTCGATGCCTAAGACTAGAATGCCTGCGTCGCGGAAATGCTGCAGCAAATAGCCATCATTGCTGGCCACCTCGATGATCCGCGACTGAGGGTCGAGGTCGAACCTGGCGATCATGGCCTGGGCATAGCGTTTGGCGTGGGCGACCCAGCTCTCGGAGTAGGAGGAGAAATAGGCGTAGCCGTCGTCGAAGATGACGTCAGCGGCGACGGGATCGTCAGCCTGGACCAGGAAGCAGTTGCCGCAGACCCGCGTGCGCAGGGGATAGCTACGCTCATCTCCCGCCGCCAGTTGAGCAGGCGTCAGATAGGCATTGGCCAAGGGCTGGTTACCCAGATCAACGAAGTCCTGGGTCAGGGGTGCGTGGCAGAAGCGGCAGGTTGGCGTGGTCATAGCAGGGCTTCGTAGCGCGCAATTTGTTCGTGACACAACAGCAGAGCGTCGCGTCCTTGGGCGTAGTCCCGATACCAATCCATGGTCCAGTCGACGGCGGAGGGCGCATCGAGGCGGCTTTCGAAACCGAGCACCTGTTTGGCGAGGGTGGCATCAATGCCTAACGACTTGGCTTCAAGCGAATTAGGGTCCATCTCATGCCGCCAAGGTTGGGCACCCAGAGCCGCGACCGCGCGGGTGGCGAGTTCGCCGACAGTGACTTCAGGTCCGCCAGGGCGTGGGCCGAAGTTCATGGCGCGCGGTGTCGCATAGTCCGTGGTGAGGCGCTCCAAGTAGGTGAGGTAGCCGGCGACGCAATCCAGCACATGCTGCCAGGGACGGGTGGAGTCGGGATGGCGCAAGACGGTTTGGCCCTGGCTTTGGCCCGCGCGCACGATGTCGGCCACCAACCGGTCCCGGGAATAGTCACCGCCACCGATGACGTTACCACCTCGCGCCGTCGCGACCGGCACGCCCAGGGCATCGAAATAGCTGCGGGCAAAGCTCTGGGTGACGATTTCTGCAGCGGCCTTGGAGGCGGAGTATGGGTCTTTGCCGCCGAGCGCGTCCGTTTCTACAAAGGCTCTGCCCGTCTCAGCATTGGCATAAACCTTGTCGGAAGTGACGACGAGCATAGCCTTCAGGGCGCTCTGAGCACGCAGGGCCTGGAGCAGGTGGGCCGTACCCAAGATGTTGGAGGCGAAAGTACCGATCGGGTACTCTATGGCGGTGCGCACGATGGGTTGGGCGGCCATGTGCAGGACCAGGTCGAAGCTGTGGGCGGCGAGTGCGGCTTCGACAGCAGCTTGGTCACGCAGATCGACGATTAGCGGTTCGACAATACCACCGACGCCGGCGAGATCGTGAAGGGCGGGGGTTTGGTCTGGTGGGAGCGCCAGGCCTGTGACCCGCGCACCCATGCCAGACAGCCAGATCGCCGCCCAGGAGCCTTTGAAGCCGGTATGGCCGGTGAGCAGCACCCGCTTTCTCGCCCAGAATGACCGATCCAGTGACGCCACCGGTCAGTAGCCCAAGTCCTTCTCCCCTTGCGGGAGAAGGTGGCCGCCGAAGGGCGGACGGATGAGGGGTCGCACGAAATTCACCCGTAGGGGGGCAAGGATCGTCGCCGAGAGGTCTGAGAGACCCCTCATCCGACCTTGCTCCGCAAGGCCACCTTCTCCCGCAGGGGGAGAAGGGTTCGCGCGGGCTGTTATGCTCACTACAACCACAGACGCCACGGGGCTTGGCCAGAGGCCCAGAGGACTTCGAGGTTGTTCTTGTCGCGCAGAGTGTCCATGGCCGCCCAGAAGCCATCGTGGCGATAGGCCATCAGCTGGTTGTCGCGGGCCAGACCCTCAAGCGGTGCAGCTTCGAAGGGCATGTCATCGCCTTGGATCCGAGCAATGACCTCGGGCTGCAGAACGAAGAAGCCGCCATTGATCAGGCCATTGTCGCCAGGAGGTTTTTCGATGAAACGCTCGACGGCCCCGTTGATAATCTCCAAGGCACCGTAACGGCCAGGCGGCGAGACAGCGGTGACGGTCGCAGTTTTGCCGTGCGCCTTATGAAATGCCGCCAGTGCCCCCAAGTCCACATCGGCCACGCCGTCGCCATAGGTGAAGAAGAACGGCTCGCCCGGCGTGAGATACTGCGCCACCCGCTTCAACCGACCGCCAGTCATGGTCTCGGCCCCGGTATCGACCAGGGTGACCTTCCAGGGCTCGTGTTTGGTGGCGTGATACTCCACCGACCCCTTGGCCAAATCGACGGTCAGGTCGGCATTGTGCAGCACGTAGTTGGAGAAATACTCCTTGATCACGTAGCCCTTGTAGCCAAGGCAGATGATGAACTCATTGAAGCCGTAATGGCTGAACAGCTTCATGATGTGCCAGAGGATCGGGCGCCCGCCGATCTCGATCATAGGCTTGGGCTTAAGGTGGCTCTCCTCGGAAATCCGAGTGCCCAACCCGCCGCAGAGCAGGACAACCTTCATCAGGCGATCCGTTTGACGAAGGCGTCGGGCCAGTAGGTGACGCGTCCGGTGACCACACCCTCATTGAACGGGAAGGCCGGCTCCTCGACGATGAAGCGCTTATCTTCGGCGACGAAATCATGGATGGCGGTCAGCGGGTTGTTCCAATCCCAGTCGTCGCCAGTACGCGGCGCGCCCTTGACCTGGGCCATAACGCCGTCGGTGGCGACCACATAGGAGCCGATGCCGATCAACTCGCCGTAAGCGCGGAGTTCGTCGAGCACGTGGGCCTTGGTGTGGTTGGAGTCCAGCACCACCAGCACGGTCTCGGCGGGCTTGATCAGCGCCTTGATCTGATCCAGGACGTTCGGCGCTGTAGAGGAGCCCTCGATCAGTTCAATACGCTTGATCATCGGGTGGTCTTCGATGGCTTTGCGGTTGTGAGGGCGGATTTCGATATCCACACCAATCACCCGACCCTTGCCCATGGCCTCGAACAGCGAGGCATAGAAGATCAGGCTGCCGCCATGGGCGACGCCGGTTTCTACCAGCACGTCGGGCTTCAAGGTCCAGATCACCTCTTGCAGGCGAACCATATCCTCGGGCAGCTGGATGATAGGGCGACCCATCCAGGCGAAGGAATAGACATATTTCGAATCCCAGGTGGCCCGCACCCAGGCCTTGGACGCAGCGGCGAAGCCCTCGGCGGTGGACAGGCTGTGGCGGGTTTCTGTGTCGCCGTCTTTAACGATGACCTCGCCGCGCTCTTCGTCGATAGTGGTG
>JANLPX010000275.1:0-2861 GCA_031367485.1 Alphaproteobacteria bacterium
ATCTTTTCGTCCGTCGATGAAACCCGCGCCAGCTTCGAGGCCACCAAGCACGTGCTGCTTGAGGGTATGCTGCTAGCCGCCCTGGTGGTGTTGATCTTCCTTCGCGACTGGCGCTCGACACTGATCACCGCGTTTGCGATGCCGGTTTCGCTGATTCCGACCTTCTTTGTGATGAACTGGTTCGGGTTCTCATTGAACGTAGTGACCTTGCTGGCCTTGACCTTGGTGGTCGGTATCCTCGTCGATGACGCCATCGTTGAAATCGAGAATATCGAAAAGCGCGTTGCTCAGGGACTGCGCCCCTATGATGCCGCGATCCTCGGTGCCGATGCTATCGGATTGGCCGTAGTTGCCACCACCATGGCCATCGTCGTGGTGTTCACCCCGGTCTCGTTCATGAAGGGGATCCCGGGCCAGTTCTTCCGTGAGTTTGGAATCACGGTGTCCGTGGCGGTCGTATTTTCGTTGGTCGTCGCGCGGATGCTAACCCCGCTGATGGCCGCTTACCTGCTTAAGCCAGCCTCCCAGCCGCACCCGCGCAAACCCTTTGAAGGTCTATATCGAAACACCCTGGATTGGGCGTTGGACCACAGGATCGTCGCGTCAATCATCGGTGGTGTTCTGTTCGTAGGCTCGGTGATGCTGGTCCCGCTTTTGCCGCAGGGATTTCAGCCAGCGGGCGACCCTGACTACATATATGTCAATCTTCAGGGACCACCCGGCGCAACAGTCGCTGACATGGAAGATACGGCCTCGCGGGTCGCCAAGGTCTTTGAGGGACGCCAGGACGTCCGCGGTGTTTTCGCGCAAGTCGGCTCGACTGTGTCGAGCTTTGGTCCAGGTTCGCGGGGTGGCGGCGGCTCTGATCTGCGCAGCGGCACAGTCACAGTCTTGCTCAATGAGAACCGCACAACCTCGGGCGACGCTCTAAAGGCCGCGACCCGCCAAGCCCTGCGCGCGATCCCAGACGCGCGGGCGACCTTCCTCAGCTCAGAGGGTGGATCGGGCATCCAGCAGGTGCTGACCAGCAATGATCCGGTCGCGCTGCAGGCGGCGTCCCTAGAGCTGGAAAAGCAGATGCGAACCCTGTCGCTAATTGCCAATCCGCGGCCTTCTGTTCCACCGACCGGGCCAGAAGTGGTGGTCCGCCCACGTCCCGCTGATGCTGCACGCCTGGGGGTATCTGTGGACGCCATCGCGCAGGTCGCACGGATTGCGACAGTCGGCGACATCGACGCAAATGTCGCCAAATTGACGGCGGGCGAACGGCGGATTCCAATCCGGATCCGCCTGCCTTCTGAGGCCCGCAGTGATCTGCAGAGGATCAAGTCACTCCGAGTTCCGACAACCTCAGGCGGCCTTACGACCCTGGAGGCCGTCGCCGATGTCTATTTTCAGGCTGGCCCGGCGCGCATCGAGCGTCTGAACCGACAGCGTCAACAGACCATCACGGCTGAGCTAAACGGAACGGTTCAAGGGCCAGCGTTCAAGGCGATCCAAAACCTGCCGATCATGAAGAACCTACCTGCGGGGGTAACGCCAGCAGCGACCGGTCAGCTTGAGGCTATGAAAGAGCTGTTCGGCTCTTTCGGACTGGCGCTGTTTGCCGGTATTTCCATGATTTTCGGCGTTCTGGTGCTGCTGTTCCGCTCTTTTTTCAAACCGATTGTTATTCTATCGGCCCTGCCCACGGCGGTCGGCGGTGCGTTCTTGGGCTTGCTGATTTTCAAGCTGTCGCTTTCGATCCCCTCCCTGATCGGCTTCCTGATGCTGATGGGTATTGCGGCGAAAAACTCGATCCTGCTTGTCGAGTACGCCATCGAACGGGAACGCGAGGGCATGAGCCAGCGGGAGGCGCTCATCGAGGCCTGCCGCGAACGGGCTCGGCCTATCATCATGACGACCATGGCTATGGCGGCCGGGATGCTGCCCACCGCCTTGGCGTTGGAAAAGGGTGCGGAGTTCCGCCAGCCAATGGCTGTAGCCGTGATCGGCGGCCTCATGACCTCTACCGTGCTCTCGCTGGTGTTGGTGCCCGTGGTTTATGAGTTCGTTGACGATTTCGAGAACTGGCTCAAGCCGCGTTTGGCTCGGTTGGTAACCCCGCGATATGCGGCGGAGAAATAGCATGGGCGAGTTCTCGAGTAACGGCGCGATCGCCTCAGGCTTTCGCCTGATCGGCACCAAGCCAGGCTTGATCCTGGTTTGGGGGCTGGTCTACGTGTTGCTGGCTGTCGTCCCGCAGTTTCTATTGATTGGTCGGTTTCTGCCAGACATCCTCATCTTCTACCGTGACGCTATTGCGGCCGCCTCGGCCGGGACCATGCCAACACCTAGCGACGATCTGGTGCGCATGCAGGCGCAAATTGCCCGCTACCAGCCTCTACAGATTGTGGCGGGATTAGTCGGTGCCGCCATTGTCCATTCCGCCATCTATCGCGCGATCCTTGAACCCGAAAATAACAGGTTCTTCTACCTGCGCCTTGGAGCTCAGGAGTTGTGGGTGGGGGTGGCGTCGGTCATGCTCATTGTCGCGATAATACTTGCTGGCTTGGCTATGGCGATTCCCGCGGCGCTGCTGACGGCGATCGTCGCTGGCGCAACGGGCGGGCCAAGCTCTTGGGCTGCTGGACTCATGGTCTTTCTTCTGTTTTTCGCAGCTTTGGGATTGGCGATTTGGGTTTGGCTGCGACTGAGCATGGCCCCGTTGGCAAGCTTTTCAGAACGTCGTCTTCGGCTGTTTGAATCTTGGGAAATGACCAAGGGCCTGGGTTGGCAACTGTTTGGGGTCGCAGCAACGATCTTTGGGCTTCTCCTGGCCGGGCAATTCCTCTTCTTCACATTGCTGGGGGCTGGTGGCG
>JANLPX010000320.1:0-4104 GCA_031367485.1 Alphaproteobacteria bacterium
AATAGGCGTGAAGTATCACGAATTGTTCGCCTGTTCGCGCTTGGCCAATTCGACGGCTGCGCGGGTTTCGATGTGGTTGAGGATGTCTTCCAAGCCTGGATCATCGGTCTGATCGCGCTGATCGCGGATCGCCTGTCGCAGGCGATAGATATCGTCGGATGAGAGTTCGCCGTCCAACAGCGCCAGCTTCATGTCCTCGAGAACGTCGAGCAAACGTCCTGCGCGAGCGACGGCGCGGCGCTTGCGCTCAAGCGGCCCGCCCACGTCCTGTAGGGCCAGCAAGGCCCCCACATTCATGATGCCGGAAAGGCTGTTGGTCCTGGCGATTTGAACCGGCGCAGCCAATGCGTCAGCCGCAGGAAGTCGAAAGCTTCCGCCCTGCCCGGTAGGTGCTGGCTTTCCGGGTGCGCTCGTCGCGCCGATTCCGCTGGGGCCGTTGACCTTCATAGGGCGCTAAACGCTCTCCACAAAATACAGCCACCAGTGTCACCACGCTTGCTTATGGCATGGTTAATGCCGGGCAAATTCTGCCGAACTCTGATCTGCACCGGTGAGCTGCAGCGCCATACCCGTTGTTATTGTGAACCTTTCTCCCCGATCCTTGATGGCATGAGGCTCGCAGGATGGGGCGGGAGTCAGTGTGCCCGAGGCCCAATGCGTCAAACGCTTCGACCCCTAAACGTCTTCTTCGCTGTTGTGATGGCGCTCCTTTGCCTTGCGCCAAGCCAAGGCCAGGCCAAGTCCCGCATCAAGGACATTGTCGAGTTCGAGGGCGTGCGGAACAATATGCTAGTGGGCTACGGCCTCGTCGTCGGCCTAAACGGCACGGGTGACAGCTTACGCAACGCGCCCTTCACCAAGCAAAGCCTCGAGGCCATGTTGGAGCGTCTAGGGGTCAATACCCGCGACGCCAATCTGAACACCAAAAACGTGGCCGCGGTCATGGTCACGGCCAAGCTTCCCGCCTTCGTCGCCACCGGTTCGCCGGTCGACGCCACAGTCTCTGCTCTGGGCGACTCTAAGAGCCTGCAAGGCGGGACATTGCTCGTGACACCGCTCTTAGGTGCAGACGGCCAAGCCTATGCCGTAGCCCAAGGCACGGTCCAGACCGGCTCCATCTCAGCGGGCGGCGCATCGGGATCCTCGATTTCAAAGGGCGTGCCAACCGCCGGACGAATCGCCTCAGGGGCCATTGTCGAGCGCGAGATCGGCTTCCAACTGGCCAATATGGGTCAGATGCGCCTGACGCTGCGCAACCCAGACTTCACCACCGCGCGTCGGATCGCCGATGTCGTAAATGCGCGGTTCCCCGGCTGCGCGCGGGCCGACAACCCGACAATCGTCACCCTACAGCCCCCTCCAGGCCAGGATATGGTCGGCTTCATTGTTCAAGTTGAGAGCCTAACCGTCGAGACAGATGAATCGGCCAAGGTGGTCATTGATGAGATCGCCGGGGTGGTCGTCATGGGAGACAGCGTCCGGATTTCGACAGTCGCCATCGCCCAGGGAAATCTGACTATCCGGGTGCAGGAAACACCTGCGGTCAGCCAACCCGCGCCGTTCAGCGATGGGCGAACCACCACCGTCCCCCAATCTCAGGTCTCCGTGGAAGAAGAGACCGGCAAGAAGCTCATAACGCTGTCCAACGGCGCATCCCTCGCCAGCTTGGTTTCTGGCCTCAATGCGCTTGGCGTCACGCCACGCGACATGATCTCGATCCTACAAGCCATAAAGGCTGCCGGTGCCCTCCAGGCTGAAATCGAGGTAATGTGATGCCGGGTTTCACCGCCCCTGCCATCGCTGTCGCGCCCACTGCGATCAAATTACCGCCGACCGCAGCTGAATTGTCGAAGCGCGCTGACATCGCCAAGACCTCTAAGGATTTCGAGGCGGCGTTTCTCTCAGTGATGCTTGGCCAGATGTTCAAGGACGTGAACCAACAGAACGCCTTCAGCGGCGGCCAGGGCGAGGACGCCTTTAAGTCCTTCATGTCCGACGCCATGGCCAAAAAGATGGTGGCCTCCGGCGGCATCGGTCTTTCCGACAGCGTCCAAAAAGAAATGTTGAAACTGCAGGGCCTAGGTCAGGACACTCCATGATGGCGCTCAATGCCAGCGACGCCACTGAACGCGTCGAACAACTTTGCCTGCTCACCGAACGGCTGACCGAGCTGATCGCCTTTGAAGCCCAGGCTTTTGAACAGCATCGTCCCCAAGACGCCATTGAACAATTGGCTGAGACTTCAAAGCTGGCCAACGTCTATCGCCACGAGTCATCGCGCGTTCGCGCCAATCCCGGGCTCGTCGCCGAGGCACCGCTGTCCCTGCGCACACGCTTGGTACGCGCCACCGAAGCGTTCGACGCTGTACTAGCCCGCCAGGGTCGCGCCCTTGAGGCCACCAAGACCGTAACCGAGGGTCTTGTTCGCGCTATCGCCGATGAGGTCGCCAGCCAAAGAACCTCAGCATCGGGATATGGCCCGACAGCCCTGACCCAAGCCCCGAAGGCGGCGACGTCGATCACGCTGAATCAGCGAGCTTAGTCCCCGCTTAGAACTAAACGCTTGTTTGAATTACTCGCATGCGCTTATCCCGAGCGAGCCAACCTTAGCGGTTTGGCCGACGCCGCAAATGGAGATGCGTATTACTCAAGTGACCGGCTTCAGAACGCCTGCACGTCGGTGTGTCAGATTCTGCGGAAGCAGTAAGTGTCCCCACTTTCCTCCGCCCCACTTTCCTCCACCAGTGTCCTCCGTTGCCAAATTTCGCCGGGCGGATGGCCACACGGTTGCCTGGGCTTTCGAAAGCCAGTCGCGACCAAACCGAATTCTTCTGCGGAACTGTAGTGCGCCGTCTGAGTTGATTGCCAACAACCCCCCTTTTGAAAATCAATCAGGCGCACCAAGGAGAGTCATTATGAACGAGAACAATCTAGAAGGTTTTGTGAAAACCGAAGCTGGCAAATTCGAGAGTGCCGCTGGTGACATGCTGGGAGATCGCTCCATGCAAGCCAAGGGCGGAGCTCGGCAGGTGGAGGGAAAGGCGCAAGACGCTGTCGGATCGGCGCAAGATGCGCTGGGCCAGGTTGCCGAGCTTGCCCGTTCGGCTGTCTCAAAGGCGAACGATCAAGCGAAGAACGCCTATGGTCGCGCCTCGGAGGCGGCTCAGGGCGTCGCCGACAAGGTGAACCCTTTTGTTAAGGAAAAGCCTTCCTTGGCCCTTGGCATCGCCGCCGCGGCCGGGCTGCTCGCAGGACTTCTGTTTGCAGGTTCCCGACCGGTAGTCGTCCACCTCAAGCCGAGAGTCTAATAGTCAGGGTTGCCGGGACTGTGAATCTACAGCCCCGGCCGCCCGAGAGATCACTAGCATGTCGGCAAGACGCTTGTTCATCCTCACATAATGCAATTCAAGGCCGAGAACGCTCAACCATTGCGCATGTCGCGCTCCACTCTTAAACACTTGTTTGAATCCCCAACTTCTGGCTATCCTCTCCCCGTCGTCGGGCTGTTCCGGCGGCACGCGTTCTCAGGGCGGGGTGAAAGTCCCCACCGGCGGTAATGGCGAGGTGCAAGCTTCGCACGAGCCCGCGGGCGCTCGTTGGGCCTTAAAGCCCTGCGAGGCAGCAGACACCGGTTTGATCCCGGGGCCGACGGTTAGAGTCCGGTTATGAGAACCACTGCCAGACGGCGCACCCTTGCGGGTGTGTCGATTGATCAGTGTCTCCCTGAGTCGTGGTTCCTCAATGGGAGATGACCATGACCCAAGCTACCTCAAAGCAAACCTATGAATTCCGCACCGCCAATGGTGCGTACCGCCCGGCCCGGATCGCCTTTGTGCAATCGGGCTGGCATCACGACATCGTCGATAAGGCCCGCGAGGGCTTCGTCGCCGAAATGGCCCGCCTGGGCTTTTCCGAAACTGCAATCGACGTCTTTGAAACCCCTGGTGCGTTCGAAATCCCGCTCCACGCCCAGACCCTGGCCAAGACGGCGCGCTATGCCGCCATTGTTGCGGCGGGCCTCGTGGTAGACGGCGGCATCTATCGCCACGAGTTCGTCGCCGAAACCGTGATCCGCGCCTTGATGCAAGTGCAGCTCGCCACCGA
>JANLPX010000332.1:0-1611 GCA_031367485.1 Alphaproteobacteria bacterium
GAGGAGTTTCAGGCCATCGCCATCAAGGAGGTGATCGCCTGGCAATTGCAAAACGCCATGACCGAGATGAAGCTCAGCAAGCGCAAGCTCGCGCTCCTCATGAAGACCAGCCGCACCCAGGTGGACCGCGTACTCGACCCCACCGATGGCAATGTCACCATCGCGACCCTGCAAAGGGCGGCGAGCGTGATCGGGCGCAAGGTGTCGGTGGCGTTGGTTTAGGGTGCTGAGGAACTCTCCGGTGGTTCCTTACCCTCCACCAGCGCGAGGCCCTCGAGCAGAATCTTGCGGTGGTCAGGGTCCTGGAACGCGCGCGCGATATCTTGAGGCGCCATCGCTGCAATTGAACTCAACTGCGACGTTGCAGCCTGGGCCTGTTCGAGTTGTCCAAGGTGGCCGTAGCACAGGGTTAGAAAGAACGGGGTCCAGCTATAGCCCGGCATGAGTTGGGCAGCCTGGATCAAATGGATGAGGGCACCCTCATAATCTCGCTTGAGCAACTTCCCTGCGCCGAGCCAGCAAATCTGTGCGCCACGATAGTCGGCCACCGGATTGAGTCGCATGGAGATTTCTTCGTGGGACACGGCCTCATCGGTCTGTCCGGCAAGCATCCGATAGATGCAACTGAGGTGATAGGCGAAAGCCTGGCCGGGATTAAGGCTTAGGGCGCGCTCGACCAGTTCAAGGGACGCTGCAAAGCTTCCACCGGTCATTGCTAGCGAGTCAGCCACATAGGTTAGCACCTCGGCGTCGTCGCTTGCCGCGTCCAGCGCGCGCCGTGCAAGCGTGACGGCTTGGCTTCGGTCGGCGGCAGGGTTCTCTGACCAGCCTGCAATGAGCAACCAGCCGTGACACCAAGCCGCAAACCCCAACGCCGAGCCAAACTCTGGGTCAAGATCGAGGGCGCGGTGAAGGTGCTCTAAAGCTGTAACCAAGGCTGGCTTACTGAAGGCCCGCCAAGACCCCCTGGCTCTGAGATAGAGGTCATAGCTGCCGAGGCTCGCCGTTGGTCGGTTGGAGCCTCGGCGGGTTTCCGCAGACCCGATTGTCGGCTCAATCACGCCCGCGACGCTGAGCGCCACCTTGTCTTGCAGGGCGAACACGTCCTCTAGGGTGTCGTCGAACCGCTCGCTCCAGATTTGGCTTCCATCGATAGCATCTATCAGCTTGACGGCGATGCGGACCCGGCCTCTGGCTTGGCGAACGCTGCCCTCTAGGATGTAGCGCACGCCGAGCAGCCGCGAGACCTCCTGCGGCGTGACGGCCTTGCCCTTGAAGCTCAGGGTCGACCCGCTGGCAATGACGAAGATCGACTTGAAGCGCGACATGGCCCCGACGATCTCCTCGACCATGCCGTCGGCGAAATAGTCCTGGTCCGGGTCATTGCTCAGATTGGCAAACGGCATGACAGCGATGGAGGGTTTGCTGGGGAGAGCCAGGGCTGGAGCTTCGATGGCTGATGCTGCTGGCGCACCCATCAGCTCGCCGATGCTGGCCACCACCTTGCGCCAGCCCGGCGCGTTGGTGTCGCCGTCCCAGCCCTCCATGTCGGCGCACTGCAGGGTGTCAAACGGCATGGGCAGGCGGGTGGCATCCAGCGACAGCTGCACC
>JANLPX010000338.1:0-1888 GCA_031367485.1 Alphaproteobacteria bacterium
AGCTTGGGGGCCAAGTTCCTGGCCGTCGAGGACGAGGAATTCAAGAACGCCCAGACCGCTGGCGGTTATGCCAAGGAAATGAGCGCCGAGTACCAAGCCAAGCAGGCCGAGTTGGTCTCAACCCATATCGCCAAGCAGGACATTGTTATCACTACGGCGCTGATCCCTGGGCGGCCTGCGCCGAAACTGGTGAGTGCAGCCCAGGTGGCCTCCATGAAGGCCGGATCAATCTTGGTCGACTTAGCCATTGAGCAGGGCGGCAACGTGGTTGGGGCCAAGCTGGGGGAGACGGTTGTCACCGCCAACGGAGCGAAGATCCTCGGCGCGCCAAACCTGCCGGGTCGGATTGCCACTGATGCCTCGGCGCTCTATGCCCGCAACCTGATGGCCTTTGCTGGGCTGTTGCTCGACAAAGAGGGCAAGCTCTCCCCCGACTACGACGATGAGATCTTGAAGGCCGCGCTTGTCACCCAGGGCGGAGCGATCGTGCATGCCGGACTTATCGGCCAGGGAGCCAAGTGATGGAAGCCGTCGACCCCACCGTTTTCCGCTTGGCGATCTTCGTGCTCGCGATTTTTGTCGGCTATTACGTGGTCTGGAGCGTTACGCCGGCCCTGCATACGCCGCTGATGGCGGTGACCAATGCCATTTCGTCGGTGATCATCGTGGGAGCCTTGCTGGCGGCCGCGGCCCATAGCCCGAGCGGGACGCTGACTGGATCGATCTTGATTTCCAAAGGTGCCGGGGCTGTGGCTGCGGCCTTCGCGGCGGTCAATATCTTCGGCGGGTTCCTGGTCACGCAGCGGATGCTCGCAATGTACAAGAAGAAAGAGCCCGCGAAGAAGGAAGCTGCGAAGTGAACGCTAACCTCGCGGCCATCCTCTACATCATCTCCGGGGTTCTGTTCATCCTGGCGCTACGAGGATTGTCCTCGCCGACCACCAGCCAGGCGGGCAACCGCAACGGCATGATCGGTATGGCGATTGCGGTGGGCACGGCGCTGGCCACCCTGTTCAGCCAGGGAAAGCTTGACCCGCTGACCATCGGCTTGATTGCGGGCGGCGTGGCTATCGGCGGCGGGGTCGGGGCGGTGATCGCGCGGCGCGTGGCCATGACCTCAATGCCGCAACTGGTGGCAGCGTTCCACAGTCTCGTCGGCATGGCGGCCTGTCTGGTGGCTGTGGCGGCGATTCACACACCGGCGGCGTACGGCATTGTCGATGCTTCGACGGGACTGGTGCATCTGAACTCGCTGGTGGAGCTGAGCCTAGGCCTCGCGATCGGTGCGGTGACCTTTACCGGCTCAGTGATCGCGTTTGCCAAGCTGAACGGCAATATGAGCGGCGCGCCGATTATCCTGCCGATGCGCCACTTGCTGAACATCGCCATTGCGCTGGGCATCGTCGCCTTGATCGTGGTGCTGGTGATGAGCGGTGGCGCGGCGATCTGGGCGTTCTGGGGCATCTTTGCGCTGGCGTTGTTGGTGGGTATCACCCTGATCATCCCGATCGGCGGAGCAGACATGCCTGTCGTGGTGTCGATGCTAAACAGCTATTCTGGCTGGGCGGCAGCGGCCCTGGGCTTCACGCTGGAGAACGTGACGCTGATCATCACCGGGGCCCTGGTGGGCTCGTCCGGCGCGATCTTGTCCTACATCATGTGCAAGGCCATGAACCGCAGCTTCATCTCGGTGATTCTGGGTGGGTTCGGTGCCGATGACAGCGCCGCAGCGGCGGGCGGCAAGGTCGAGACACGGCCGGTGAAACAAGGGTCAGCCGAAGACGCAGCCTTCATCATGAAGAACGCCAGCAAGGTGATCATCGTGCCGGGCTACGGCATGGCGGTTAGCCAAGCTCAACATGCCCTGCGTGAAATGGGTGACCGGTTG
>JANLPX010000097.1:0-4373 GCA_031367485.1 Alphaproteobacteria bacterium
TCGGTATCCACAGCATAGGACCCTTGGTCCACATGGTCAGTCACGGCAGGCTCCTTTCAAGAACGCTGCACATAGAATGGGGCTTCTGCGACGGAGCGCCACTTAATGATCGTTCATCTATCCCCGCACCACCGTGATCTCGACCCCGGCGGCGCTGGCGTGGGGAGCTAGGGCCAGAGGCTTTTCGACCCGGACGCGGGCGCGCATGACGCGCGGGTCAGACAGGCACGCGCGCGCCAAGCGTTCGGCGAAGGCTTCGACCAATCCGATATGGCCCTCGGCGGCAATGGCACGGGCCGCTTCGCCGATCATCTCATAGTTCACCGTGTCCGCCAGTCGCGCGATCCCCGCCGTCGGGACATCCAGTTCAACATCGACGACGAGCGGCTGGGCGCGGCCCTTTTCGTGGGCATAGACGCCGATCTGGGCCTCGACCTTCAACCCGGTGACAAAGATTTTGGTCATCACGATACGGCCCTGGGCGGTGGGGTCAGCGTGTTCTGCAGGCGTCTCCTGAATGGGTGATAGGGCCATGGTGTTCCTCAGTTGAGGTGTTGTCCGGCGTCGACCGCAATCATCTGGCCAGTCACCGAGCGCGCGTCAATCAGATAGGCGAGGGCATCACCGATCTCTTCAGGATCAACAGCGCGCGCCAGGGGCACGCTGGCGAACTCTGCCGCGAAATCGGCCTGCGTCTGGTGGATTGAGCGTAAGACCGGGCCCGGGCCAATCCCATTGACCCGGATATTCGGGGCCAGGGCTAAGGCCATCATACGAGTGGCCTCCCAAAGCGCGCTCTTGGATAGCGAATAGCTGAAAAAGTCTGGGCCAGGGCGCAGGACGCGTTGGTCCAAAATGTTGATGATCAGACCCTCGCGATCAGATGGCAGCCGGCGTGCAAAAGCCTGAGCCAAGACGAGTGGGGCGCGCAGGTTGGTCTCAAGATGACCATCCCACGAGGCGCGGTTCATGTCTGACAGGGTATCGGCTTCAAACACCGAAGCGCAATTCACCAGCAGTGTTACCAGACCCAACTCAGCTTCGACCTCGCCGATCAGCGGGGCGGTCTCGGCTTCACGCCGCAAGTCGCAGCTATGGAGGGAGGCCTTGCGCCCCAGGCTGCGAACCTCAGCAGCTGCCGATTGCGCATCATCATCGACCACTCGGCAATGGATGGCGACGTCATACCCAGCGCTGGCGCAGGTTCGCACCAACGCCCGTCCGATCCGCCGCGCGCCGCCCGTAACCAAGGCTGTCCCGCGCGCGGGCCTGGCCACTTAGTCGAGCCGACCGAAATCAATGTAGTTCAGCGTGAAGAAGACGACGATAAAGCCGATAATGATGACGAGGGGGCTCATGGCTATCTCCAATTGACTGCTCGGCTTTACCGGTACGCGGTTGTAGAGGCAAGCTGGCGATCTTGGCTCAGGCCGCCAGACGGTGGAATACCCAAATGGTTAGGGCCATCAGCGCCGAAATCCAGATAGCAATGATGATGATCGCAGCGACTTTATTGCTGGGTCGGTCCGCAATTAGGGCCGCCTGTTGTCGAAGGTCGGCGATGACCTCGCGCGGCATCATGCGAACCACGACGATGATCCCCAGCGGGACCAGGATCAGGTCGTCCAAATAACCCAGGATCGGGATGAAGTCGGGGATGAGATCGATGGGCGATAGCGCATAGGCCGCCACGAACCCGGCCGCCAGCTTCGCGTAGAGTGGAACCCTGGGGTCCTTGGTTGCCAACCAAAGGGCAATGATGTCGCGCTTGATTGCACGCGCCCACAGCTGCAGTGCGACTAGGGGTTTCATCTCAGGCTCACTGGGCGGGCTGGAATAGGTAGCAAAGCGACGTGACAAGCGGAATCAGGCTTCCACAGTTATCAGCGATCACTAAAGTAGATCCTTGAAGCCGGACTGGGAAAGCCCCACGTGCGGGTCCAAATCAATGAATGATCCGGGAGGACGCGATGCGCGAGTACCTAAAGTTCTATATCGACGGCAAATGGGTTGAGCCTGTTGAGTTGAAGACGCTCGACGTCATCAATCCCGCCACCGAAGAAGTCTGCGGCAAGATCGCACTGGGCGCTGCTGCTGATGTTGACGCAGCTGTGATGGCCGCGCGTCGGGCGTTCCCGGCTTGGTCGCAGACCAGCCGCGAAGAGCGTCTGGATGTCCTCGGCCGCATTCTAGCGGAATATCAAAAGCGTTTCGGTGACTTGGCCACGGCTGTGACCGAGGAGATGGGCGCACCGGCTTCACTGGCGCAGCGCGCGCAAGTGCCGATTGGCATGGGTCACCTGGCCACCGCCGTTGAGGTGCTGAAGACCTTCAAGTTTGAAGAAGATCGCGGCCCGACCCTGTTGGTCAAAGAGCCGATCGGCGTTTGCAGCTTCATCACGCCTTGGAACTGGCCGCTGAACCAGATCGTCTGCAAGGTGGCCCCGGCCATTGCCACCGGCTGCACCATGGTGCTGAAGCCGTCGGAAGTTGCACCGTTCACCGGTCAGATCTTTGCCGAGATCATGCATGCCGCTGGCGTGCCAGCCGGGGTGTTTAACCTGGTCCACGGCGACGGTATCGGCGTCGGTGTGCCGATGTCCAGCCATCCGGAAGTCGACATGGTGTCGTTCACGGGCTCGACCCGCGCCGGGATCGAAGTGGCCCGCAACGCCGCCCCAACCGTTAAGCGCGTAGCTCAGGAACTGGGCGGCAAGAGCCCCAATATCGTCCTAGACGATAGTGCCTTCGCCAAGGGCGTTGGCCGTGGTGTGGCAACCCTGATGACCAATTCTGGTCAATCCTGCAATGCGCCGACCCGTATGTTGGTGCCTAAGGGCCGTATGGATGAGGCGATCACCGTGGCCCGCGCCGCAGCTGAAACCGTCACGGTCGGCGATCCGAACGGCAATTCGCAATTGGGTCCGGTGGTTTCCGAGGTTCAATTCAACAAGATCCAGAAGTTGATCCAAGCCGGTATCGACGAGGGCGCGACCCTGGTCATCGGCGGCGTCGGCCGTCCGGAAGGCTTGGACAAGGGCTATTATGTGCAACCCACCGTTTTTGCCAATGTTACCAACGAGATGACCATCGCCAAGGAAGAAATCTTCGGCCCCGTGCTGTCGATCCTGGGCTATGACAGCCTCGATCAAGCCATCGATATTGGCAATGACACCGAGTATGGCTTGGCCGCCTATGTGCAAGCTGAAGACCTGGGCAAAGCCCGCGAGGTAGCCCGCAAGCTGCGCGCTGGCCAAGTGTCGATCAACGGCGGCGGCGGCGATATGATGGCCCCCTTCGGCGGTTACAAGATGAGCGGCAATGGGCGCGAGTGGGGCGACTTCGCCTTCCACGAGTTCCTGGAAACCAAGGCGATCCTAGGCTACGCGCCGAAGCCTGCGGCGGAGTAACAAGGCGCGTCGCCCTCCCCCTTGTGGGGAGGGTGGATGGCGCAAAGCGCCAGACGGGTGGGAAAGCCTGGACCCTCAGCAGGCTTGTCCAGACTACCCCACCCTTGTCGCTGCGCGACGATCCCTCCCCATGAAGGGGAGGGAGGGAGTGGAATAAATGTCCCAAGACATAACCTGCGTTGCTGACGTAACGCGCCTTCACCGGCGGGAGCGACCTAACGCTCAGGCCCTTTGGTTTGAAGGCGTCTCAACGTCATATGCCGAACTCGACGCGCGGTCTTCGCAGTGCGCCCAGGCGCTCATTGCAGCGGGGGTTCAGCCTGGCGACCGGGTCGGCACCATCGCTAAGGGCAATGCGGATTTCTATGTGCTGTGGTTCGGCTGCCTGAAGGCAAGAGCCTGTCTGGCCCCGGTGAACTGGCGGCTGGCCGCGCCGGAGGTGCAGTTCATTCTGGGCGACGCGGCGTGCAAGATCGCCTTTGTGGGACGCGACTATGCCGCGATGATTTCGGGGCTGGACCTCCCGGCCTTGAAAACGGTGATTCAGTTTGAGGCTGGCCACGAAAGCTGGCCCGGATTTGGCGATTGGATCGCCGCTCAGCCAGCCACCGACCCGATGCTGGCCGCTCTGCCCGACGATGACGTGATCCAGCTCTATACCTCCGGCACCACCGGCCTGCCCAAGGGCGTACAGCTGACGGAGACCAATTACGCCGCCTGTTTCGTCGGTGCGACCCAAGTCTGGGCGCAGTTTGACGCGGGCGATGGGGTGCTGGTGGCCATGCCTCTGTTCCATGTGGCTGGGGCCAATCTGGGCATGCTCGCCCTGTTGCAGGGCGCGCGCACAGTGATCATGCGGGAGGTGGACCCCTCGATGATGTTGCGGCTGATCGGCGAGCATCAGATCCGCCACGCGTTCCTGGCACCGGCCCTGATCAATATGCTGTTGCAGCATCCGGCCAT
>JANLPX010000464.1:0-15647 GCA_031367485.1 Alphaproteobacteria bacterium
GGACGCGTGGTCCATGAGGCCGGTGGTGGAGAGGCCGCCGAACTGGCCTTCGCCGTGGCCGCTGCCCTGAGCTATACCAAGGCTCTGGTAGCGGCAGGCCTGCCCATGGACCGAGCCTTCGCGGGAATCGTCCTGGGCCTAAGTGCCGACGCCGACTACTTCCTCACCCTTGCCAAGCTCCGTGCCGCCCGCGTGCTCTGGGCCAGGATGACATCGGCGTGCGACGTCACCACCCCGGCCAAGATCGAAGCCCTCTCCTCTGCCCGGATGCTCACCGCCCAAGACGCCTGGACCAACATGCTGCGCCTCTCCGCCGCCGGTGTCGGCGCGGCCCTCGGCGGTGCTGACGCTGTCATCCTGGGCACCTTCACCGACGCCCTGGGCCAACCCACCGCCTTTGCGCGACGCCAAACCCGCAATGCCCAACTGGTCCTGATGGAGGAAGCTCATCTCGGCCGCGTCGCCGACCCCGCCGCTGGATCCGGCTATATCGAGGCTCTCACAGACGAATTGGCCCGCGCCGCCTGGACCAAGTTCCAAACTATCGAAGCTCAAGGCGGCCTGCTCACCGCCCTACTCTCTGGCCACGTCGCCAACGAGGTCGCCCAAGTCTGCGCCGCTCGCGATGCCGCGGGCCAACCCAAGATCGTAGGTGTCACTGCGTTCCCGCCCCTGAAGGCCGACGCCGTCGAAATCGACCATCCGATACCCAAATCGGCCAACGCCCCCTCGCCCCGGCTACCGGGTCCCGACGACCACTGCCCACCACTCACCCCAATTCGCCTGGCCCAAGCCTACGAGGCCAAGTCTTGATCACAGGGCATCAGCATTGTCCTTCTCCCCTTGCGGGAGAAGGTGGCCTTGCGGAGCAAGGTCGGATGAGGGGTCTCACTCCGCTCTCTGCGCCAACACCCCAATGCCAACCTCAGAATTCTGAGAGACCCCTCATCCGTCACGCCTTCGCGCGACACCTTCTCCCGCAAGGGGAGAAGGCGGCAGGAGTAGTTGCATGAAACTGTTCCCAGATTTCTCGACCCTGGAGCTTGCTGACTCAGGAACGCCCTCAGCACTCGGCAGCGCAAACGGCCCCACTTGGGAGACTCCAGAAGGCATCGCCGTCAAACCCGCCTACACCGCCGCTGACGTCGCAGGTCTCGAGGACCCCGGCTTCCCCGGCCTCGCGCCCTTCACGCGCGGCCCCTATCCGACCATGTACCTCACCAATCCGTGGACCATCCGACAGTATGCGGGCTTCTCCACGGCCGAGGACAGCAACGCCTTCTACCGCCGAAACCTCGCGGCCGGGCAGATGGGCCTCTCCATCGCCTTCGATCTGGCCACTCACCGTGGATACGATTCCGACCACCCCCGGGTGAAGGGCGATGTCGGCATGGCAGGCGTGGCCATAGACAGCATTCTGGACATGCGTACCCTCTTCGACGGCATCCCGCTCGACAAGATGAGCGTGTCCATGACCATGAACGGCGCGGTCCTGCCGATCCTAGCGCTCTATATCGTCGCCGCTGAGGAACAGGGCGTGGCACCCGCCCAGCTCCAAGGCACCATCCAGAACGACATCCTCAAAGAGTTCCTGGTCCGCAACACCTATATCTATCCACCAACCCCATCGATGCGGATCATTTCCGATATCTTTTCATATACTTCGCGCGAAATGCCTAAGTTCAATTCGATCTCGATTTCCGGCTATCACATCCAGGAAGCCGGCGCGACGCTCGACCTCGAACTCGCCTACACGCTCGCCGACGGCATCGAATATGTCAGAGCCGGAGTCGCCGCCGGCATGACCGTCGACCAGTTCGCACCTCGCCTATCCTTCTTCTGGAACGCCGGCATGAACGCCTTCATGGAGATCGCCAAACAACGGGCTGGTCGTTTGCTCTGGGCCAAGCTCATGACGCAGGAGTTTGCCCCAAAGGACGCCCGTTCCATCTCGCTGCGCGCACACACCCAGACCAGCGGCTGGAGCCTCGCCGCCGCCGATGTCTACAACAACGTCCCGCGCACCCTGATCGAAGCCATGGCCGCCGTCGGTGGTCAGACCCAGAGCCTGCACACCAATTCGCTAGACGAAGCCTTGGCTCTGCCTACCGACTTCTCGGCCCGTATCGCCCGCAACACCCAGCTCTTCCTGCAGATGGAAAGCGGCCAGACCCGCGTGGTCGACCCCTGGGGTGGCTCCTACTATGTCGAGCGCCTGACCCAAGATCTCGCCGCCCGCGCTATGACTCATATCGCCGAGGTCGAAGCGCTCGGTGGCATGGCCAAGGCCATCGAAGACGGTTTACCCAAGCGCCGCATCGAAGAAGCCTCAGCCCGTACCCAGGCCCGCATCGACAGCGGTCGCCAGAGCGTCGTCGGCGTCAATCGCTACAAGCCCACCACCGCCGAAGTCATCCCAGTGCTCAAAGTCGATAACAGCGCCGTGCGCGAGCGCCA
Source organism: Alphaproteobacteria bacterium (assembly GCA_031367485.1). Lineage (GTDB taxonomy): Bacteria > Pseudomonadota > Alphaproteobacteria > Caulobacterales > Caulobacteraceae > Phenylobacterium. Next base: position 2,458 of record JANLPX010000464.1, read on the forward strand.
GCTGGAAAAGCTCGTACGTCTGAAAGCGCAGCGCGACGCCGCCGTCGTTGAATCCGCCCTAACCGCACTAACCAACGGCGCGCGTGGCAATGGCAATCTGCTCGAACTCTCCGTCAATGCCGCCCGCGCCAAGGCTACTGTTGGCGAGATCAGCCTGGCTCTTGAGCACGCCTTCGGTCGTCACGCCGCCAAGGCCTTCGCCGTCACCGGCGTCTATCAGCGCGAAGCGGGTGACACCGCCGCCAGCCTGAAAGCTCAAGCTATGACGCAAGCCTTCACTCAGGCCGACGGGCGCAAACCCCGGATTCTGGTCGCCAAGATGGGCCAAGACGGCCACGACCGGGGCCAAAAGGTCATTGCCTCGGGCTTTGTGGACCTCGGCTTCCAGGTTGATATCGGCAACCTCTTCCAGACCCCCGCCGAGGCTGCGGCACTCGCGGTCGAGAACCGGGTCCATGTGGTCGGTGCCAGCTCGCTGGCCGCTGGTCACCTGACCCTGGTTCCGGAACTAAAGGCCGAGCTCGCCAAACTCGGGCGTCCCGACATCCTGGTGGTGGTGGGAGGCGTGATTCCGCCAGAGGATATCCCCACTCTACGCAACGAAGGGGTTGCCGCCATCTTCACCCCCGGAACGGTGGTGCCACTGGCTGCCATCGAAGTCTTAGACCGGCTGAACGAGCAACTGGGCTACGCTCAGCTCGATGCAAAAACCTAAGCCCCGCTTCACACCAAATCGGCGGATGCCGCTTCAAGAAGCAGATAGCATCGCCCCGCATCGGTCCCCAATTGCCGCGCAAGATCGGCCGGGTTGGTGTCGAGAGTTTCGGCCAACTTATCTTGATAGTGACCAAGGAAACTCAGCGTTCTACGGCGAAATGCCTCGTCTTCTGAGAGATGTCGCGCCAGTCGGCGCGTCGCGGCAGGGGCTAAATTACGCACGACCGCGCGGGCACCGTCACCATCATCGGCTTCGAGTGCTGCCGCGATCTGCTCAATCCGCGGTTCGGGCAATAGGACGGCGGAGTCCAAACCCATGTCCAAGATGTCCTCAATCAGCGAGTCATCTAGCGGTGGAGCAGGCGACACCGTGTCTTTCGCATCCAGCGAGGTCAGAAGATCCTTCCAAGTCCAACCCTCAGCGTCGGACTGCGGCTTTGGTGCGCTCCGGCCCCCGGCCTCCTCGAAAACGTGACTGAACTCGGCATCGCTCGCCGTTGGCGTAAGCTTCAGCCGGGTCCGCTTACTCGCAGCGCGAGGAGTTTTGGGAGGATCTTGCGGGTCGTCTACAGTCTCAACGGTCGGCCGGGTTAGCCGAACGCGAGGCGCAAGGACAGGCTCGGCCTCTATCGACAGACCCGCCGAAGGCCCTGCCGCAAATGTCCCCGCTGCGCCTGCAACCGATCCCATAAGACGCACAGCGTCTGTCAGCATTTCATAGTTGCGGCGAACCCGCTCTTGGAATGCCGCGTCAATGGCTTGGGTCTCACGCGCGGTATGCCGAGCCTGCTCGACCAGATCATCCATGCTCTCGCTGACCGCCAAGCGCACCTGTTCCGCCTGACCCCTTGCGGCGGCTGGCATTCGGGCAGCACGCGTTTCAATATCGGCCAGCATGGCTGAGAGTTCATTCAATGCACTTCGCGCAGCCGCAGTCCCTTCATCCAGCTTGCGTGCAGTTGCCGCGCCGGCTTGTTCCACCATGTCGGCTGAGCGCTCTATGAGATCCTTGGCCTCGGTCAGTCGAGTTTCGAAGACACGATTGGCCTTCTGGCCGGCTGAGAAGGCGGCCTCAGACAATTGATCGACCTGTTCGCGCGCCGTCTCGGCATGGCGATCCGCCGCAGCCCGCGTCTGCTCTGCCGCAATAGCAAGGGCCCCTATGGCCTCCCTGGTCTGCGCCTCCAGCCGCGAGCGTTCTTCCGCTGCTGCGTTCGAGACCGCGCTCAGCGCTTCCAGTGTCGAGGCTCCGAACGCGTCGCGCTCAGCCCTAGCTGCCTGAGCGAGTTCCGAGAATTGCTGGGCGGCCGCTGCGATCAGGCCCTGCAGAGCTTCGCCACCCTTGACAGCATGATCGCCCATCTCGGCAGCCGAAAGGCGGGTTTGGCTTATGAAATCGGTCAACTGTGCCGCATGGGTTTCGGCTTGTTCAGCAAACAAATCCTGGTCCGCCCGCAACGCGTGAGTGATGGTCACAAGGCCAGCGCGCTGTTCGGACAGGCCCTTATCGACCGACGAAATCTGTTCGGCGACGCCCAAGCCCGCCATTTCGAGACGCGCAATGTGCCGCGTCAAGTCCTCACCGGCTGTCCGCGCCGTATCGCCCGCTGTACCGGCTGCCAGTGCGAGGTCGGCTGTCCGCGCCGTCAACGACGCCTCAGCTTCTCGCAACTGCGCTTCCGCCAGGTCCGAAGCTTCCGACACCTTGCGAGTCTGCTCAGTTATCGCCTGCGCTATGACCCCGGAGCGCGTCTCCAGAATTTGCGACAAGCTCGACATCTCGGCCCGCTCACTCGCCAGAGTCCGAGTCAAATCCCCGGCGGATTGCGCAGATCGGGTCGTAGCCTCCACCAGCCGCTGACTCTCAACACTTAGCGCCTCGCGAAGACCCTGCAAGGTCTCGCGCGCCTCGAGCGCCGCGCGCCCGGCACCTACTATCTCTTCGCGCATGGCTTTGGCGATCTCGCCCGCTTGCATGCCCGCAGCCAGGGTTGGTGCGATCAATTCATCTGCCAGCACCTTGGCCCGCGCTGCCTCAGCGCCAAGCCGACGGCCCTGCTGGATCATATAGGCTGCAACCCACACCAGGGCAGCTGGTCCGATCGCCATGGCTGATAAGACGAGTATAACGAAGGGGTCGAAATCGAAGGGTGACTTGGCCTGACGATAGCCATAGGCAAAAGCAATCGGCGCACCAGCCCACATTGCCGACACAAAAAGTGCCACCAAATATATCGGCCAGCCTGAAGGAGTCTTTGCAGACTTCCTGACCTTCGTCGGCACAATGATCGGATCGGGACGGCTCACAGCCAGCCTCGGAAAGTTATCGACCTCTGCCGCGCTCGGGGTGGGGTCAGGAAATCCGTCATCCAAGGCCCCCTCTTCTTCAAATTCCGCCATCAACGCCTGCGTCGAGTAGAGTTCTGTATCGGTGGTTGCATCGCGCTTAAACGCGACAATCATCGGCTCGACATCGTCGATTACCGCCGGTTGCCCGCCAGCCGCTCCGTACCGCTTCTTTATTTTCATTCGCGGCCTTGCCTGCGCTCTGTCTCCCGCAACCCCAAGGTCTACTCCCGATACACCTTGAAATTCGCGCCTCAGGGGAAAGGCTTACCGATGAAACGCGCCGGAGCAAAGGCTTCTTGCCTGAATCATCCACACCTGTGGCGATTCAGCGCCCTGAGGGTCCAGTTAGCCATTCAATTCCTTCGACAAAGCACATCTCGAAGCACGCTGGTGTCGTCCACATAGCGTCCAGCTTGGTCTAGGGCGCGCGGCGCGCGCTCGCCATTGTCAAAATAGGCGGCCGAACCCATCCCCATCATGCGACAAAAACGGTCTGCGGAAGCACTCTCGCCGGCAATGTCGAATCCACTGGCGTTCGGGAATGCAAACATCACATTTCGCGCGCCAGTCTGGGGCCGTCCTCCGTCCAAATCTCGGCGATCCCACGCCCCTTCCTGATAGCCCTGAAGAGACGACACTTTCAGTGTCATGCCGGCCTCCGCCAAATCACCGACCTCTCCCTCCACATCGCGACACCGACCGCGATAACGAGCATCCTCGCAAATCCGCCACCGTCCCTCAAATCTGGCGCTTTGAGCCATGTCGTTGAAACCCGAATTCGCGAGATTATCTCCAGAGGCGACGACTGTGATCTGGCGACCCTGAAAGCCAGGTAATTCGTAGAGAATGGCGCGCGGAAGAGTTGTCTTCCAGCCTTGAGCGCTCGCGCTCCCCGCAAATACTAGGCCCAATAATGCCAATCCGAACCATGCGCTCTTCATCGTCAATGCCTGCGTTCAATCGTCGCCTCACAGCCAAGCTAAGTCGATCGCTCATGAACCTAAGATGAAGTCAGCAGTCAGGCTCGCGGTGGCGCAATCTCAACGCCCTCATGGGCTAGCAACCAAGCCTTTCGCGACAACCCACCGCCATAACCCGTCAGACTTCCATCGGCTCCGATGACGCGATGGCAGGGCACGACGATTGCTATAGGATTGGCACCATTGGCTAGGCCAACTGCGCGCATGCCTTTGGGCGAGCCCACCGCCTGTGCCAAGTCACGATAGCTCATGGTTTGCCCCGCCCAGATCCCACAAAGCCCTGCCCACACGCGACGCTGAAACAACGTCCCATTAGTCTTCCAGGTCAGACCCTTCAAAGCCCAGAATTCACCGGCAAAGTAACGCTCTAGCCCATTGCGTATAGCGTTGGGCGCGCGGCCAGGTTCGACGGTCATCGTGCCGTAGTGACGCCGCATCAGGGTCTTCATGCGCGCCTCGTAATCCGCAAAATCGACAGCCCGCAGCGCGCCGCTTTCGTCGGTCAGCAATAGTGTTTCGCCCACTGGCGTCGAGATATGGTCCAGGATGAGGCGCAATGGGCGCGAGGCCTCAGGCAGCTCGGTCACCTTTGGCCTCCTTCGTGATCTTAGGATCTGTGACGGCGTCATGGGCCCAGAGATGAGAGGCCGCATAGGCCCGCCAGGGTCGCCACCGCTCCGCCCGCGCCAACAGTTCAAGGGCGGTAGGTCTCTGCCCATCGGCGTCCGCTAGGGCCCGCATCAGGCCAATGTCGGCATGGGGAAACGCATCTGGCTCCCGCAATGCCCGCATAGCAATGTACTGAGCCGTCCATTCGCCAATTCCCGGTAGTGCCACCAGCTTGGCCACAGCTTCCTCCAGGCTACGCCTTGGCCCAAATAAATCAGGGTCGGCGACCGCCGTAGCGGCAATCCCGGTCAACGCCCTGCCCCGCGCGCGGGGCATCGGTAGAGTTTCTACATCCAAGCCCGCCAAGGCTTGCGGGGTGGGGAACAGATGCGTCAGCCCCATGGCCGCTGCCACCTCATCGTTCAATCGTTCGCCATGCTCCAACGCTAGTCGCCCTGCCAAGTTTCGCGCCGCCACGACCGTGATCTGCTGACCCAGCACCGCGCGCACCGACAACTCAAAACCATCCCAGGCTCCGGCTGCGCGCAGGCCCGGTCGCAACGCCAGCAACGGCGCCAGCTCTGGATCCTCCGACAGGTGCGCACCGATCAATGCGGGGTCAGCAGCCAGGTCGAACACGCGACGAACCTTGGCGATGATGGCGGGCCAGGCTTGCACCTTAGGAAAGCGAAGGGTCACCTTGAGCCAATCTCCGGCCCCCGGCTCTACCAACACGACGCCGCGCGCCTCGCCCACAGCTAGGGTCCGGGCATAACGACTGCCTTGGATCACCTCCACGCCCGGGATCGCTCGCAGGGTCAAAAAGGCCAACATGGCATCCCAATCATAGGGCGCGCGGTAGGGGAGTTTCAGGGTGGCACCGCCGCCCTCACCAGCCGACACCTCGGCCCCGCCCGTCCGACGCAGAGCACTGGGTGGTCGATTGAACAGCTGCTGAAAAGTCTCGTTGAACCGCCTCACGCTACCAAAGCCTGCTGCTAGCGCGACCTCAGCCATCGGAAGACGCGTTTCATGGATCAACTGTTTGGCCAGCAGAACCCGCCGGGTCTGCGCGACGGCGACCGGAGAAGCCCCCAGATGTTGCCGAAACAGCCGCCGTAGCTGGCGTTCCCCAACACCCAGCCGGTCTGCGAGTGCCTCGACATCGCCACCGTCCATGGCACCTTGTTCGATCAAAGACATAGCCCGCGAAACGGTATTTGAGGTCCCATTCCATGATCCGAGATCCGGCGACGTCTCAGGCCGACATCTCAGGCATGGGCGAAATCCGGCCTCCTGTGCTGCCGCTGCCGAGGGGTAAAAGCAAATATTCTCCCGCTTTGGCGTTCGGGCAGGACAGACGGGCCGACAATAAATACCTGTCGTCCGCACAGCACCGAAAATCCGCCCGTCCAAACGGGCGTCACGCATCAGAAAGGCGCGGTAACAGGCGTCATCATCCAAGTCCATGCTGCTACATTCGACCCGGTTGCGCCGAATGTCTCGCGGTTTTCGGACTCTGTCGCGACCTTAGAACTGTAGCACAATCTTTCCGAAGTGCTCGCCCCCGCGCATGGCATCGAACGCCGCCTTGGCCTCAGTCCAAGGGAACACCTTGTCCACCACTGGCTTTATCTTGTGCAGATTGATCGCCCGGCACATGGCTTCAAACATGTCGCGCGATCCCACCGACAGGCCCTGCAGCTTGGCGCTGTTGCCGATCAACAAGGCCGGGTTCAGACCCTCGGCCAGACCCGCCACCACGCCGATAACGGCGATATGCCCGCCGATCCGCACGGCCCGCAGGCTCTGCTGAATGGTGCCGGCACCGCCCACCTCCATGATGAAGTCGGCGCCATTGCCGCCGGTCGCTTCGCGCACCGGACCCGACCAGTCCGGGGTCGTACGGTAATTGACCAAATGATCCGCACCCAGCCCCTTAGCCCGCGCCAGCTTTTCGTCCGACGAAGACGTGATCACTGTGCGTAACCCGGCGGCCTTGGCAAATTGCAGACCGAAGATCGAAACGCCGCCCGTCCCCTGCAACACCACGGTGTCGCCGGGCTCCAGCTTGGCATCCTCGAACAAGCCCCGCCAAGCGGTCAGCGCAGCACAGGCCAGGGTCGAAACCTCTTGGTCGGTCAAGAACTCGGGAACCTTGGAAACGCCCTCTTGGCTGAAGACCTGCAGCTCCGCCCCCGCCCCCGGGATTGGAAATCCCAATGCGCTGGAAAGCTTGGCCAGGTCTGGTCGCCCCGAGACCCAATTCTGGAAGAACAGCGTCGACACGCGGTCACCAACGACCACCCGCGTGACTCCGGCACCCACCGCCTCGATCACACCGCAGCCGTCCGAGAACGGCGTAATCCCGCCGCCCTGCGACGACCCACGACCATAAATGCCACCTACCATTAGCAAGTCGCGATAATTCAGCGAAACTGCTTTCATCCGGACCAGAACTTGGCCCGGCCCCGGCGTCGGATCAGGGCACTCAATGACCTTGATCGCATCAGGGCCCCAGGGTTCTTGAACATCTAATCGACGCATCTTCGGTCTCCGCGAAAAGGAATTGCGCCATTGTCTCCTTCACAGCGGAGGGAGCAAGTCTGCCCTAGGGTTAGGGTTTGACGTTTTCTGGCGGCTGATAGGCTTCCACCGCATTGCCCTCCGGATCTTTGAAGAAGTAAGCCCCCTCCGCTACCTTGCGCGCCGGCACCCCTTGAGCGTTCAAAGTCGCGGCCAGCTTATCAGCGTTTGGCACGATCAAGATAAGCCGCCCATAGCTCGTAGCACCCGGCTCGCGGCTCCCCTTCAGCAAGGCCAGAATAGCCCCCTCACCCTGAGCAGACGGGATGGTCAACACATACTCGAAGGTGGCACCGTCGCGCTGATAGGTGCGGACAAGCTTCATGCCCAACACCTCGGTATAGAAAGCTTTCTGTTTTTCCAGATCCGATACCGTGATGCCGGTCCCGGCAATGCGCGAGGGCCTTTGGTCTAGCGGAATGGTCTGTGATCGCGCGCCGGTCGCCACCAAGATCATGCCGAGCATGAGCGCTGAGATGGTAGTGATTTTCATTGCGAGGGACTCCAGAAGGTCAGGGCTCCATCAGACTCCGACAAGTCAGGAGGGGCAAGGCTTTAGTCGTCCAGGCGCTTGACCCTGTAGAGCCGCACCGCGCCCAACAGTCCCAAAACCGACATCGCCGTCATCGCCAAATAGCCCTTCGCCCCCCAGTGATCGAAGATGCCTCCTGAGGCCAGCGTCGCCAACCCGCTCAAGACTCCACCGGAGAGCGCCGAATTGATCAGCTGCGCGCCCGACGCCGTCTTCGGAGTCGAGAGTTTGTCCGTCATCTGTAACGCACCCATGAAGGTGGCTGCGTAGCTGAAGGTGTGCAGCGCTTGGATTGGAAACAACAGCCAAAGCGGCGGCGCAAACGCTAGAGCCGTCCATCGGACCACAGCGGCGACACCGCCAATAACCAATAGATTCCTCGCACCAATCCGTCGCCGCCACGGTTCCATAAACCAAAGGAAAGCGATCTCCGCAGCGACGCCTACACCCCAGAGCACCCCGGTCATGTTTTCCGCAATACCCTGTTGTTTCCAGGTCAGGGTCGAGAACGCATAGTAGAAGGCGTGGGCAGACTGGATAAGCCCTGCAGAAACCACCATTAACATGAAGTCTCTGTCGCCAATTAGATCGCGGAGACCAGCTAGCCTGTCCCGTACTGGCGTTATCTCGCCGTTTGCATGCACCCGGTCATCGGGCACTAAGAATCTTGCCCCGAGCGCAACCAAGATGCCCGTGATCGTCAGCCACCCCAGCAATAACTCCGGAGAGCGCCAGACCAAGAGCGCGCCCATGGCCAGATTGCCCAGGATAAAAGCCGCCGAGCCTATCCCCCGCGGCCAGCCATAATTGAACCCGTCTCGTTGTGACCGGGCCAACACCAAGACGTCTGTCAACGGTGCGATAGAGGAGTAGGCGGTGCTGGCGATAAACCAAACAGCAAACCACCAAACCACTCCAAACTGGGGTGCAAGAAGCGCGGAGGATGCCGCCATCACAATCCCACACAGGATTAGCGGCGTACGCCTCAGGCCAAATCCGTCGGCCCACATGGCAATAGCCGGGGCCGTGATCACCCGGGCCAACATCGGTGCAGAGAGGATCAGGCCGATCTCTGCCCCATTCATACCGCGGTGGTGAAACCAGACCGGCATATATGGCGACGCGGCACCACCCCAGATGTAGATCGCCGCGTAGAACAGACCAAGGGGAATCGGGCCAGACATAATCGAAACAGCCCTAGACTGAGTCGTGCAACGCAGAAGGTTGCTCACCGCTGCACGAAGCGTAAGCTCGCTCCGACATTTTGATTTAGCGCAACCAGAGGCGATTTCGTGATGAGCATTTCCGACTATTCTGAATATGACGGCCTAGGTTTGGCGGCGCTAGTCGCCAAGGGCGAGGTGACCCCGGCAGAGCTGGTGGAAGCCGCCATCGAACGGATTGAGCGGCACAATCCAACCCTCAATGCGGTAGTCTACAAAGGCTATGAAGACGCTCGCAAGGAAGCTAAAGGCCCGCTCCCAGATGGCCCCTTCAGGGGCGTACCTTTCCTGATCAAAGACCTAGGCATGCCGGTGGCAGGCTGGCCGCGCAGCTATGGCAGCAAGTTCGCCCGCAACATCGTAGATACCCAAGACGGCGGACTAACCGCTGCTTACCGCCGGTCCGGCGTCATCGCGCTCGGTAAGACCAACACCCCGGAATACGGCATCACTGGCACGACCGAGGGCGCGCACCTGGGTGCCTGCCGAAACCCCTGGAACCCCAACCATATCTCTGGCGGCTCTTCAGGCGGCGCGGCTTCATCGGTTGCGGCGGGCATCGTACCCATGGCTCACGCCTCAGATGGTCTCGGCTCCATCCGTATTCCGGCAGCCTGCTGCGGCTTGGTCGGCATGAAGGTCACCCGCGACCGTAATCCTAATGGCGGCGACGACACTGGTTACGCCATGGGTTTCACCGTCGACCACGTTGTCACCCGCACGGTGCGCGACAGCGCCGCGATGCTCGACGCGACTGGCATTCCGCGCCTGGACTCACCCTTCACCCCGCCCACAAAGGCGAGACCCTATATCGAGGAAATCCTCGCCAGTCCCGGTAAGCTGCGGATCGCTTGGTCTTCGGAAACCCCGTCAGGCCGCCCCATCGACCCGGAAATCCAAGCCGCGCTGGAACGCACTGCCGATCTCCTCAAGCGCCTCGGCCATGAGGTGGTCGAGCAGGGTCTCGGCATCGACTACCGCGCCCTCTACGCCGCCCGTGGACCGGTCTCAGGCGCCAATTTCGCCGCCGATATGGCCCGTTTGATCGAACAGGTCGGCCGCGAGCCCGAGCCCGACGAACTGGAGCCCCTCACCTGGGCTTCCATGAAGGGCGGCCGCAAGGTCACCGGTGAAATGGCGCTCAAAGGCTGGCAGGATCTGCGTGTCCTCAACCGTAAAACCTTGGCCTTCTTTGAGAACTGGGATGTCTATCTCTCTCCAGTACTCGGGACCCCGGTGCCGGAAATTGGTTATATTGACCCCGTCAGCCTGCCACCTCGCGAGGTCAATCGTCGCCAGGGCGAGGTGTTCCCCTATACCCCACCTTTCAACTTCTCCGGCCAACCCTCGCTGTCCTTGCCCCTCGAAGTCTCAGCAAATGGCCTGCCAGTCGGCATGATGTTCACCGGCCGCTTTGCCGATGAAGCCACCCTGTTCCGCCTCGCCGCACAGTTGGAAAAGGAAGTCCCCTGGGCTGGACGCAAGCCGCAGGTCTGGGGCTAGTGCAGCGTCGTTACTGGATGGCGCTGGCGGCAATCAGCGGCTTCATCGCCATCGCCGTGGGCGCATTTGCGACCCACGGGGTGCACGATCTGGGGACCAAAGAACTCCTAAAAACCGGCGCGCAGTATGGCTTCATGCACAGTCTGGCCACCATTGCTTGTGCTACCTTCATGCAGACCGGGGCCGAGCGCGCCAAGTTCGCCCCGGCGATGTTTCTGCCGGGCATCGTTATGTTTTCCGGCTCGCTCTACGCCCTTGCGCTCGGTGCCCCACGCTGGGTGGGCGCGATCACGCCGCTCGGCGGACTGTTGTTTCTGGCCGGCTGGGCGACGCTCGCCTGGGCGGCGCTCGACGTGGATCGACCTCAGGCCTGATCGGTCTTAGGCAGGGCCAGCCACCGGAGCACAACGGCCGAACTCACCAGGGCCAGCACCATCGTCATGGCCATAGGCTTGGCCGTGCCGTCATGCAGCAGCCCTACCAAACTTGATGCCAAGGCACCGACACCAAACGATGCCCCACCCATCAGGGCCGAGGCAGATCCAACCCGCAGCGTATCGACGCTGAGCGCCCCGGCCATGGTGTTTCCTTGCATGAAACCCATACTACTCAGCAACAGGAACAGTAGCGGCAAAACCGTCCATCCGCCGCCAATTCCGCTGAACGCCGCCACGGCCAACAGCGACGCCATCACGACGGCGATCAGACTGGCCCGGCGCAGAACCCGGTCCGGTGTCCAATATCGCAAGGCAAAACGATTGAGCTGATTGGACCCGATGATTGCCACCGCGTTCAACCCGAACAACCAAGGAAACTGGGTTGGAGACACCTTGTAGGTACCCATCAAAAGGTCTGGCGATCCCGAGACATAGGTGAACAATACCGCCCCGTTCAGGGCACCGGCCAAGGCATAGCCCACCAGCCGGGGCTGCTGCAGGAGAGCTAGGTACGCAGAAAACGGATTCTCTGAGCGTGCTTGAGCCGCCGTCTCCGCCGATCGCGACTCCTCTAGTTTCCAAATGGCCAGACCGCCGACCACCGCGCCAAATCCTGTCAGAACCCAGAAATTCAAACGCCAGCCACCCCAAACCAACAGAGCTGCGCCGAGCATCGGGGCCAGAATCGGAGCCATGCCCATGATCAAAGTCATCAGTGACAACATCCGCGCCGTATCTGTGTGGTTAAACTTGTCACGAACCACCGCGCGAGACACCACGCCTCCGGCGCAGCCACCTAAGGCCTGAACAAACCTAGCGCTGAGCAGCATCTCCGGCGAGGTCGCCAAGGCACAGGCTACCGAGGCCACCAGGAAGATCGCTACGCCCACCATGATCGGCAGACGCCGACCCCATCGATCCGAAGCTGGCCCATAGATAAACTGACCGATTGCCATGCCGGCAAAGAACGTCGCCAGGGTGCCCTGAACCTGGGCTGGCGAGGCGTGCAAGTCTGCCCCAATCGCTGGAAAGCTCGACAGGTACATGTCGATGGACATGGGCGCAAAGCCGGTCAGAGCGCCCAGCAAGATCACTAACCCCCAGGGCGTGGGGGCTTCGATGGGGCGTATTGGCGGGCTCATCGGCCCCTTCTAACGAGATTTCAGCAGATCGATAGTGTCAGCGCCCTTGCTTTCCCCGGCAGGAACTTAATCAAGATGGTCCAAATTTCAGGAGACCCGCCCATGTCTGCCCTCGTCCAGCAAATGCCGACCGTGCAACACGCCAAGGTCAATGGCATCGACATGGCCTACTATGAGGTCGGGCCTAGGGTTGGTACGCCCCTCATCCTCTGCCACGGCTTTCCAGAACTGGCCTTCTCCTGGCGCCACCAGTTAAGAGCCTGCGAGGCTGCTGGCATCTGGGCCATAGCGCCCGATCAGCGCGGCTATGGGCTAACCTCGCGGCCCTACGCCATCACCGACTACGACATTGAGCATCTCACCGGCGACATGGTTGGCCTGCTGGACCACCTAGGCGTCGAGAAGGGCGTGTTCTGTGGTCACGACTGGGGCGGCATCGTAGTGTGGCAGTTCGCCTTGATGCATCCCAAGCGTTGCGCAGGCGTCATTGGTGTCAACACGCCGTTCATGGTCCGAAGCCAGTTTGATCCGATCGCAGGTATGCGCATGGCGTTTGGCGAAGACATGTACATTGTCTGGTTCCAGAAGCCCGGCGTGGCGGACGCTGTCTTGGCAGCCGATGTCGACAAGACCATGCGCTTCTTTATGCGCACACCGGCGGCCATGGAGGCGGCGACTGCGAATACCGAAGCCCCAGCCCAGAATAACTTCGCTTTCGGTACCGCCTTGGCTGCTTGGGACAGGTCCGACACCACAGGGCAACTCCTCAACGCTGAGGAACTCGCCGCCTTTGTGGAAAGCTTCGAGGCCACCGGCTTCACGGGCGGCATCAACTGGTATCGCAACTTCACCGGCAACTGGGAGCGTTCGGCCGATCTGCCCACGCGGATCGACGGCATGCCCTGCCTGATGATCATGGCCGAGAAGGACGTCGAGCTGTCACCGGCCAAGGCCGACGGCATGGAAGATCGCGTTGAAATCCTGGAGAAGGCGTTGATCTTGGGTAGCGGCCATTGGACTCAGCAGGAGAAGCCCGAGGAGGTCAACAAGCTGATTATCGACTGGATGAGGCGGAAGTTCCCCAGCTAGGCGCAAAACCTTTCCTGTTTTGG
>JANLPX010000465.1:0-1902 GCA_031367485.1 Alphaproteobacteria bacterium
ACCAGCTACGGTTAGACCATCCAGATCTCGTTGATCACATCGATCCCGAAGCCAAGGCCATGTCGGCACCTACCGATACAGTGCGCGTGCTTGATGCCATCAAGAAAACCCACGATCCCGCCCCGCCGAGCGTCTAAGCACTTAGGCGGGTACCGCGACGGGGGCCTTATCGCGCACCTTGCTGTCGGCACTTTTGGAGGTGTGGGTCAATTCCACGCGGGTGCCGGGCTCGGCGTCTGAGGTGACCACAGTGGCTTCGAGCTGCTGCGCCAGGGCCTCGACGATGCTTGTGCCCAGGCCAACTTTCTTGACGGCCTCGGGTGGCGGCATGCCGACACCGTCATCGCGTACCGACATTGTCCAGCCCAAGGTCGTACGGCGATACACCACCTCAACCCGGCCCTTAAGATCGCCCGGAAAGGCGTGTTTGAGGCAATTGATCACCAGCTCGGTGACGATTAGGCCAAGGCTGGTCGCATGTTGCGATGAGATCATGGCGCTGTCTGAGTCGACATGAAGCGTCAGGCCGCGCCCGCCGCGCATCATAGATGAAGCCAGGCTACCGCACAGTTTGGTCAGGTAAGGCTGGACATCCACCTCGCCTGAGCTGGGTTGCAGATGGTCTTGAACGGCGGCGATCGACATCACGCGATCATGGGCATCCTGCAGATGTGACCGGCTCTCCTCAGACGACACAGCGCGCGCCTTTAGCAGCAAAACGCTGGCAATAATCTGTAGGCTATTGGCGACCCGGTGCTGCATTTCCTGCAACAGCACCCCGCGCTCCTCTAACAGTTTGTCCTTCTCCAGCAGCAGCGCGACGTTCAGATATTCCACATGGCGGACTTGGGTCACATCATTGATCATCATCAGGATGCGAGCGTCCTGCGCAGTGCCGTCCACGACGCTCTGGACGCTGACCACCAACCGATGCTCGGTCCCGTCCGGATGCGCCAGATCGGTCTCGTAGTCGCCAATTTCCGCGCCGCCCAGAAACGCATTCTCGATCAACAGGCCGAGTTGCGGAATGGTCCATTCGCCGGAGCCCATCTCAGCCAAGGTTTGACCGATGGTGTGGTCTCGCCGCAAACGGAACGTGGAAAAGAAGCTATCGCTGGCCCCGATCAGCTTTGGCTGACCGTCGAACAGCAAGAGCGGGATATGCGAGGTCTGGATCAGCGCGCGCGCCAATTTTCCCGCGGCAACTGAATCTGGCATCGCAAAATTCCAGTCGACAGAAGTGTCAGGCGGGAAGCATACACAATCCGTCATCTCAAATCGAACTCAGCGAAAACGTATGCCGCGCTCGACCTTCGCCTGATATTCAACTACCTCAGAGGCTATATTTCAATCCGAAAATAAAAATGGAACCTTCTGCAATTTTTGGAATTTGCGGAACCTTCAAAATCTCAAAAGTTGTAATCATTACAAGCGGCACAACTGACTAATATTGAACCATAATTCCAAACCTACGTTGGACATCCATCGGATAGGCATAGTGCCGCTCCAGAGGATCAATCCTATGAGAAAACATCTGTTGGTCGCCGGCCTAGCCGTTGCGACACTTTTCCCGACCTTCGCCCAGGCCCAAGCCACCTGCCAAGAACGCCGGGACGCTCGCGTGGGCGGCACGGTCGTAGGCGCAGCCATCGGCGCTTTGCTGGGCAACGCCATCGCTAAAAATGACCGCACCACGGGCACCATCGTCGGTGCGGTCGGCGGCGGTGTCATCGGCAATGCCATCGCCAAGAACAACGCCGACTGCGCCCACGCCTATGGCTATTATGACAATAACCGGGTCTGGCACGCCAATGCCCAGGGTTCGGTTCGCCCCACCGGTTATTACGACCGCAACGGCAACTGGGTCGATGGCACACCAAACGGCTATTATGACGCCAATGG
>JANLPX010000094.1:0-4814 GCA_031367485.1 Alphaproteobacteria bacterium
CGCGACAACACCCTGGAGCGGTTCGGCCCCGTGCGGTCCGTGCGCGCCGAACCGCACGCCGGACTGGTGTTCGAGGTGGCCTTCGAGGGGTTGCAGCGATCTACGCGGCACAAGTCCGGCGTCGCCATGCGGTTCCCTCGCATCCACCGCATCCGCTGGGACAAGCCACCGAGGGACGCCGATCACCTCACAACCCTTCAGGCGATGTTGGCGGCCCAGACCCCTGCCTCCAGCTAAGGGTTGACCGCGCGGCGCAGGACGCGGGACAAGCATGCGCAACCCAAGACCGGAGGCCCGCCTTGTCCGCACCTATCCGCATTGCCCTGGCCGGCGCATTGGGTCGCATGGGCCAAGCGCTGGCCTTGGCGATCGAGGGTCGAGACGGCCTGACGCTGGCGGCGCGCTTCGATCGGCCCGATATCACCGGCGAAGATCTCATCACCCAAGCGCAGGCCTTGGACATGGCCGACGTGGTCATCGACTTCACCACGCCCACCGCCTCCGTCGCTCTGGCTCAAGCTTGCGCTCAACGTGGCGGTCCCGCCCTGGTGATCGGCTCGACTGGCCTGTCGGAGGCAGACCTCGCCGTGATCGCCCAGGCCGGCAAGACCATCCCCATCGTCCAGACCGGCAACTTCTCATTGGGCGTCAATATGTTGATGGGATTGGTTGCCCAGACCTCCAGGGCGCTAGCGGCGGCAGACTACGACATCGAGGTTTTCGAAGCCCATCACCGCCGCAAGGTCGACGCCCCCTCCGGCACCGCGCTGATGCTCGGCCGAGCCGCCGCTATGGGCCGCAACGTCGACCTAAAGGAGGTCGAAGTCCGCGCCCGCGACGGGGTCACCGGCCCGCGCCGCACCGGCGACATCGGCTTCTCCGTCCAGCGTGGCGGCGATATCATAGGCGAGCATTCCGTCACATTTGCCGCCGATGACGAAATCCTGACCCTCAGCCACTCGGCCCGTGACCGCAGCCTCTTTGCGCGCGGTGCCGTGCAGGCCGCCCGCTGGGTGGTCGGCAAGCCCCCCGGTCACTACGACATGCAGGACGTGCTCGGGATGAAGTCATGACCGATGCCATCCTCGACCTCGACGCTACAGGCCAGTTGGCCGAACTGACGGCGGGTCGAATTTCGGCCGTGGAACTCCTGAATCTCTCAATGGCCCGGCGCGACGAGACCCATGCCAAGCTCAATGCTGTCATCCTCACCGACCCCACCACCGCGCTAAAGGCCGCTCAAGCCTGCGACGCCGCCCGCGCCAAGGGTAACCCCCAGGGCCCCCTTTCCGGTCTACCCATGACCGCCAAAGACACCCTCGACGTAGTCGGCATGCCCGCCAGCGCAGGCCTACCCATCTTCCTCGGTCGCGACTGCGAAGACGCCACGGTCATTGCAAAGGCTCGCGTGGCTGGAGCCATCATTTGGGGCAAGACCAATGTACCGGTCATGGCGGGCGACTGGCAGAGCTTCAACAACCTCTACGGCACTTCGAACAATCCCTGGGACGTCACCCGCACCACCGGCGGCTCCTCGGGCGGTGCAGCCAGCGCCTTGGCCACCGGCGTCACAGCCCTAGAGATCGGCTCCGACATCGGCGGCTCCCTTCGTGTCCCGGCCAGCTACTGCGGCGTCTATTCACACAAGCCCAGCTGGGGCGCGGTCTCGCCCTTTGGACACGTCCCCCCGGCACCAGGCACCCGCTCACCGCGCGACCTCAATGTGGTCGGCCCCATGGCCCGCTCGGCCAGGGACTTGAACCTGCTCTTCCAGGTCATCGCCGACCGCCCCGAACCCCGCATCGCCGCCCCTGCCAAAATCCGCGTCGGCCTCTGGCTTGATGAACCTACCTTCGCTCTGGATCCCCAAGTCCGCGCCGTCATCGAGACCTATGCCAAGGCCCTGGCCACCCACGGGGCCCAAGTCGAAGAGATTGCCAGCCCCGTCGATGCCCAGCACCTCTCCACCGTCTATCGTCGCCTTTTGAGCTCGGTGCTCTTCACAGACCTGCCTCCCGACCAGCAGGCCCAAATGCTCGCGGCCCGCCCGTCGATCCTCCAAGCCATGGCCACCGGATCCAACGACCCGTCCCTGTCCAATGTCCTGGACTACACAGTCTCACACGCAGAATGGCTCGCCGCCGACGAAGCCCGCGCCCAGATGGCCCATCAGGTCGCTGCCGCCTTCACCAAATATGACGTGATCTTGGCTCCGGTCACCGCCACCCCGGCCTTCCCCCACGACCACACCCCCTTCAACACCCGCGAGCTCACCCTCTCAACAGGCGAGAAAATCGCCTATGCGTCGAACCTGAACTGGATAGCCCTAGCCACCGCCTGCGGCCTGCCCGCCACCTGCGTCCCCGCGGGCCTGACGGCAGAGGGCCTCCCGGTCGGCGTGCAGTTGATCGGTCCGCCGGGGGGTGATGCGATGACGCTAGCTGTGGCAGAGGCGTTCGAGGCGGTGCTGGGGTTTGTGGGGCCGGGCGGCTAAAGATTGTAGCGCTTGGCAAATCCCGCCGGGAACGGAAGCTCATTGGCGTAGAAAAAGCGGATTAGCTGCCCGTGGTGTTGGACCTCATGCTGTTCCAGATCGAACAGGATGCTGATGCGGCTCTCATCAACCTTGTCTTCGGGAATGCTTTGGACCTTGGCTTGGACAAGCGCGTTGGAGCCTTCGAGGGCGCTACGCACGACGTCAGGATTATGCACGCTCTTTGAATTGAGACTGCAAGAAAAGCCGCGCCAAACGCCATGCTCAAAGGCCTTCGCATAGCTCTCCCGCGCCCCCACCAAGCACCAGAACTGCTCACCAATCGTATTGGAGCGTCCAGTCCCATTGCGAAGGGCTAAGCTCTGAGCGGTGACCTCCGAGGCCAGCGCGTCGGTAAGCTCCATCGCCTTGGAAAGGCGGTCCTGCAGAATGCCATAGATCACGTGGCTCGCCCCCGCTTTGAGCTGATTGCGCCAAATTGCCGTCGGAAAGTCAATTGATCGTTGTGGGGCCAATTCGCCCTCACCCGCTCACCCTGTCCGTCATCCTAGGTCTTGTGCCTAGGACCCCTCTATCAGCGGCCACTGAGGTGCAGGACCGAACCCAGCCAACATATTCGACCCAGCGGAAACAGCGAGAGAGGCCCTAGGGACAAGCCCTAGGGTGACGGGGTGGGTGACCCACACCAGAGCGGGCCTCATGGTTTTCGTGTGTTCTTGCGGTCACACTTGGGGCAGATCGGCATCATCAGTGGGAATCTGAACCCGTTTGCTTGACTTCGGGGTCTTAGTATGTTCTTGTTTCGTTCATGAGCGCGTGTGAGACAGAGATCGACCCCCGCGCCGCCTGGCGTGCCGATGTCCTGAAAGAACTGGTCGAGGCCGGTATGGACATGGTGCGTGATATGCGCACTGCGGCGGCTGAGCCTGAAGGTCCAGATATGTCTCTGCGCTTTGGTCGCGTGGCCAAGGTTGTGCGGATGACCTTAGCCCTGGACGCCAGACTCAGTGATGAGGCTTCTGTGGCCGCGCAAGCGCGCGTCGCAGCGCGCTTAGCCAAGCACAGGGATCACCTCGATGACCGAAAGATCAGCGCGCGCAATGCTGTGGTTAGCTTGGTGGCCTGCGACATCTGGGAAGGTGAGATGCGCAATGAGCGCGAGTACGAAGACATCGACTATGAGATCGAACGGACCGACTTCCTCGATGAAGACTATGAAGGCAAACCCATTAGCCAGATTGTCGCCACCCTCTGTGATCTTCTAGATATTGCACCTGACTGGAGCGCTCTTCGTTACGAAGACTGGGCCAAGGAAGAGCGAAGACACCCACCTCCAGGCTCCGTCTTCGCCAACGGTGATCCGCCGCCCTTCGACTGGAAGACTTGGTATCGAGACCATCCCTACTCGCTCCGGGATCAACGACCACCTCCCAACCCCGACACAGAACGGGTCTTCACCTAATTCCTTCCCGCCACGCAGTGGGGGAAGCTAACGCCGCTACACCGGCAACATCGCCCCGGCATCCCAGTCGGTGATCGCGGTCATACTCCGCTGCGCCCAAGTGTGGAACAGGGCCACGCCGCGCTCATTGGCGGTGTCCAGCGAGCCGATGGCCACCACCGGCCAGCACCAGCAGAGCATGATGCAGTGGCGATAATCGTTGGTACAGTCTTCGAGGCTGTAGTCCTTGACCCCGTTATCCACCAAGGTCTGGTGATAGATGCCCAACAATTCGCGCTCACGGGCCCGGCGCAGTTCGATGTCCAGACTGCCTGCCATCATATAGGCGATGTCGAATACCCCGCCGCCTTGCATCAGGATCTGCCAGTCGGCCACAGCAAACGAATCCTCCCCCTCCCGGAAGAAGAAATTGTCGGCCCGGTAGTCGCCGTGCATCAAGGTCCTTGGCCGCGCCGCCAGACCGTCCATCATCGCGGCCACCCGCGTCGAGAGCCGCTCACCGATCTCACGCACTTCCGCAGGCATCCGGTCACCCAGAAACTCGACCACCGGCCCCCAGCACTGCTGATAGATTGGCTCGAGCGTCTTCATCTGCGGCGAGTTGATGTGCAGGATCCAGTCGCGCTCCGGCAAACTGGGGTGCTTCCACCAGTGGGCATGGAACACGGCGATGGCGGCAATGGCCTGGGCTGCCTCCTCAAAGGTCAGACCTTCCAGCTGATCGCCAATCCGCGCCGGAGCCAGGTCTTCCAACAGCAGGATGAACTCATGGGTCTCCGGCACAAAGTCCACGTGATAAGCACGCGGCGTGCGGATCGGACTCAAGGCGCCAATCTCGCGATAGAAGCCGGTCTCCTT
>JANLPX010000135.1:0-5778 GCA_031367485.1 Alphaproteobacteria bacterium
GCAAGGCCACCCGTGGACCCTGCGGTTGTCTTTCCATTATTGGTGGCGGTCGGCTGAGCGGGCTCAGTAACCGTATAGGTTCCAGCTGCTAGTCCGGTGAAGACATATCGCCCATCGGATGATGTGACGGCCGTCGCAGTGACCGGCAGACCATTGAAATCTACTCCGGTCAGATTGAGGGTAACCCCGGCCAAGACACTGTCGGCCCCGTTGAACACGCCATCATCATTCGCATCGATGAATACGCGCCCCCCTATCTGGCGGCCGGCTGGCACTTCGGCAAAGATGTTGGCCAGGGCCGTGGTGGCAGGCGGTAAAGTAATCCCAGCGACCTGACTGGGCACCACGCTCTGGAGTGTTGGCGTGCCTGGGGTTCCACCGTTGCCGACCGTCCCGGCCAAGGTTTTGCCATTGGCGGTGCCAGTGGGCTGTGACGGCTCTCGTACAGTGTAGGACCCCGGCGCGAGACCGGAAAAGAGGTAGTTGCCCGCGCTGTCGGTCGTGGTCGATGCGATGGGGCTCGCCCCACCGTTGAAGAGCTCGATAGTCACGCCGACCAGGGCGGTGTCGCTGGCGTTGCGCACGCCGTTATCGTTCTGGTCGAGGAAAACAGATCCACCAATGCTTGAAGTTTGAACTTCGGCGAAGTTGTTGCCCGGCGACCCAGCGACCTGGGAGGCACCATTCTTGAGCAGGATGATATTGCTCACAGCGCTCGGCGTCACGGCGAGGCCCGTGGCGACACCGCTCGTCCCACCGCCTCCGCCGCTCACTGCGCCTGAGGTGGTCACGCCATTAAGCGTACCTGTCGGTTGAGTTGGCTCTGTAACGACATAACTGCCGGGATTGAGACCGATGAATGCATAATTGCCCAAACCATCCGTCGTTGACCCGCGGCTGATAGATGAGTCATCACCTCCGCCTCGCGCGCCGTCGGCCCCATAGTCGGTACCGGTCAGAGTAACCGTAACCCCGGAGATTGGCGTATCGAGAGACACATCAAACAGGCCGTTGGGCACAACATTATTATCTCGGAAAATCCGCCCCGAAATGTAGCCCAAGGGAGAGATCGTCAGATCGGCGACCGCGCTCTGGATATTGTCGCCCTGGTTGGTGTGAAGCGCGCCGACGGCGATTGTGTTGGTGAAAACACCGTCGATCGCCCCGGTCACATTGACGACAATGGTGCAACCGCCGGCTGGGATCGTCGCCCCGGAGGCGAAGGAGACGGCACCGCTGCCGGATATGGCCGCAACACTGGCCGTGTTGCACGTGCCAGCTAGTCCGTTGGGCGAGGCCACGAGGATGGGCGCCGGCGAAGTCGGCAAGGTATCGGTAAGGACCGACAGCAGTGTCGAAGGTGTCGCATTGGTGTTGCCCAACACGATTGTCAGGGTCGATATGCCGCCGGCTGGGATCGCAGCGGGACTAAATTGTTTGTTCACGCTGGGCGGATTGATGATCCGCACCGTGTCGCTCGCAGGGTTTTCGTTCGAGACACCTTGGTTCGTCGCCAAGGTACCCGCCGGGATGGTGTTCAAATAGACGCCAGCCGTGTTGCTGATCGCGTCAAATTGCACAATGCAGGAGCCGTTGGCCGGTAGAGTTCCGCCGGTCAGTTGGACGCTCACTGCCGATGCCGCCGCCGTCACTGTGCCGCCCGAACACGTCGTTGAAGCGTTGGGCGTGAGGGCCACGCTAAGATTTGTCGGTAGGGCGTCGGACAGTACGGCACCGGTCAAATTGACGGCGTTGGTGTTGGTCAGGGTGATCGTCACTGTCGTCGGAACGCCAAGGCCGACAGAAGTCGGGCTAAAGGCTTTGGCGATCACGACTGGATTACGCACTTCAAGCGTTGCGGCTGCTGGCTGCGGGTTGCTTACGGTACCCCCGCCGACAGAGCCCGTGACACCGCCAACAGGTATCGTGTTGAGGTAGGCACCTGCCGCTGCGGCTTGGACATCGATTTCCGCCAGACAAATCGCTGACACCCCGCCGACTGCGGCTGGGAGCGAGCCCCCCGTAACGGTGAGCCGTGTGGCCGTCGGTGCGCTGAGCGTGGCACCAGAGCAAGTCGTCGAAGGATTAGCGCCTGCGGGGATCACCAGTCCGGGTGGTAGATCGTCGATTACGGAAATCGCGCTGACTGGAAACGACAGCGGGTTGATCAGGGTTATACGTAGCCGCGATCTATCCCCCGGCTTTACAACCGAGGGGGTGAACACCTTTGTGACCCCGATGTTTGATCCAGCCGAGAGGCTGGTAACGGTGCCCAGGGTATTGCTGATGCCCTGGCTCGTGACGATTGCGCCGATCGGAATCCGGTTTTGGACAGTGCCGGTTGTGACTAAAGTGACGTTGACTGTGACAACACAGCTGGCACCAGGGGCAAGCGTAGCGCCGACCAAGCTTACGGTTGTGCCGTTGGGCGTCGCGGTGACGACACCGCCTGGGCATGTCGTCCCCGCCGCCGGTGACGAAGCAATGACCATGCCCGTCGAGCCGCCCGATGAGGTTCCATCTGAAGTGAAGTAATCCGTCAGATCGAGTCCGCTTAGCGCAATCGTGCCGCCATTACTGATATTGATGCTTAGGACCGAGACTTGGCCGGGCGAGGTCAGGCTATTGGGACTGGCATTGTTGGTCACGGTGACGCCGCCAGATGTACTATTGGTCAGGGTCGATGTGATTGCGCTGACGTTGCGAACCCCCCCGGTCGCATTGATGTTGCCAGCTGGGATGGTGTTGACCCAGTTGCCGCTTCCTACTGAAACGACATTGAACAAAAGCGCGCATTGGCCGCTGGCCGGGATGACAGCGCCCGTCATGGCTGCTGTCGCCGCGCCTGGGGTCGCCGTGATGATCGGCACCCCGCCGCAGGTGGTGTAGGCCGTAGCCGGGTTGGCGATCGTCATGCCGCTAGGCAGAGGATCGGTTACGCTCACATTGTTGAGCGTGCCGGTACCTATATTGCCCAATTGGATGGTGACTGTAGATACCCCACCCGAGCTGATCGTGGTCGGCGAGAAAGACTTTCCGGCGGTTAGCGCTGAACTATAGACCAAGCTTGCAGATACCGGGCCAGGGCTAGCAGCCGTATGGGTGGTACCGTCGGCATAGACTTCGGTGCCGGTCAGGGCCCCGACCCCCAGAGTGTTTACGTAGGAACCGGCCCCGCCGACGACAGAGACAGTCAGTGTGCAGGTCCCGCTGGCACCGGTGCCGCTGCTGGCACGTCCGGGTATCGTCGCGCCCGACAGGCCGACCGATGCGGCACCGGGGGTGGCGGTAACGGTGCCGCCGACGCAAGTGGTCGTGGCCGTAGCCGGATTGGCAACGATCAACTGTTGTCCTGCGGCGAGCGGAAGGGTGTCAACAATCGAGGCGGCCGTTATCGGTTGGGCTGAGAGGTTGGTAAAGACCAGGGTCAACTGCGAAACAGTACCTTCAAAGGCACTGCCAGGACTGAAGCCCTTGTTCACAGTCAAGACATTGGTGACAGTGACACTGGCCGCACCCGAGCCCTGATTATTGGAGATCGCGCCACCCGGCCCGGTACCCACCACGCTGCCGCCCGGGATCTGGTTGGTCAGAACCAAACCCGGTGTAGCGCCGGAAGGCGTCATCGCCCAGAAGGTGACGGTACAGGTCCCTGGCGTAGCGCCCGCGCCCGGCGGCATTGTAGCGATGGTGAAGGTGGGTGAGGTTGGAGATCCGGCGATCGTATTGGTCAGCCCGATGCACCCCGCACCCCCTAGGGCCGGGGGGGCCGGAAGCGACGCCAGGGCCGTAACCCCGGTTGGCAGGGTGTCAGTAAATGCAACATTGCTGAGCGGCGCCGCGGAATAGTTGTTGATCGTGACTGTATACTGGACTGGGTTACCCGGCGCGACACCGCCGCTGGGCGAAACCGATTTGGAGACCGTCAGTTGATCAACGATATTGATGCTCGCCACCGCCGTTTGGCTGATGATGCTGGCGTCGCTCGTCAGCACAGCGCCTTCGGCAATGGTGTTGGTAAAGGATTGCGGCGTCCCGGGGGTTTGAAGGGTGCCCACAAACGGTACAGAGATCGTACAGCTTCCGCTGGCTGGAATCGCGCCACCGGTCAGTTGAATGCCCAGATTACCAGCTGTCGCGACAACCGAGCCACCCGCGCAATTGGTGGTCGGGATACCGACTTTCAGACCGTAGCCCGCATTGCCGACACCATCGATAGGGCTATCGGTAAAGCTGGTGAGCGTCAGGGCTTGGCTGGGGCTGGCATTGCGCAGGGTGATGGTGAGGCCAGCGGTTTGTCCTGCTGCGGCGGTTCCAGGGCTGAACGACTTGCTGACTTGCAGGGCAGAAAGCACGGCCAAGGTCGCGCTGGCATTGGCCGCTGGCGTCGTGCCGCGTGGCGTGGCGAAGTCCGACCCCGCGCTGATCGTGTTGGTCAGACTATGGCTATAAACGCCCGCCGTTGACGTGCCGACGATATTTACCCTGAGGGTGCAGGTCCCGCCAGCAGCAACCTTACCGCCGACCGCCAAAAGCGTCGTCGCACCCGCAGCAGGGGAGAAAGTTGGAGCGATACCGCCTGGACAACTTACGCTGGCGTTTGGCACGGCGGCGACTTCAAGTCCGCTCGGAAGCACATCGCGCAGTCCGTAGGCCGGCGTGTCCGCCGCGCCGTTCAGCGGTAAGTCGACGGTCGAGTTACTGGCGTTGCTAATCGTGATGGTCAAGGTAACGGTCTGATCATTCTTCACCACCGTTGCCGCAGAGAAGCTTTTGGAAATGACCGGCAGGCTGAGGTTGTTGACCGTCACGGTTTGAACAGCTGGCGTGCCATTTGATATCGCGCCGGTATCTGTGCCGGACACAGCTCCCGCCGCTATTGTATTGGTCTGAACGGTGCCACGCGCGGTGGACGTAACCTCAACGTCGATGTCGCAGCGCCCACTGGCCCCGCCGCTGGCGGCGACAGGTACAACGCCGCTGGATAGAGAAATGGTCGAACCGCCGACCGTCGCGGTGACGGTCCCGCTGACGCCAACTGACGCACCCAACCCATCAAAACAGGAATAAGTGACGAGACCTGAACCTGCCACCCGCAGGCCACTCGGGAGACTGTCGGTGAAGGCAACGCCGGTGACCGTTGAGGCCGGGTTACTGTTAGCCAGCGTAATCCGAAACGCCGTGATGTCGCCCGGATAGATAGGATTGCTGTAACCGGGGGCAATGCTCATGGACGCATTGAGCGCCGCATTTGCTGCACCGGCAGAGAGGGCACCAATAAGCAAGCCCATCAGGGCTCCTAGCCAGCGCCTGACGCCGCACGAAACCCTCAGTTTGTATGTCCCCGAGTGCGCCATCACTGATGTTCCTAGCCGAGCAGAGTATTTCCCCACTTTGCTTAGACAAGCGCCCCAATGACTGAAGTCTTAATGCCCATTAACCAAAATGGGTATTCAATGCCTAGAAGCGCCCAGTTTGGGTTACTGAACTTGGCGCGCGAAATTGTTGGGCTTAGCTAACCGATGACAGATATCGCGCGATCGGTTGTGTGCACACACTCAAAAGTTGTTGGGATCCTATACTTCTCAAAGATCAGCGTTAAGCCCGACCGATCCGCTTGATCTCCCACTCCAACCGAATCCCGGTCTTAGCCAGAACATCAGCACGAACGGCCTCGCCGAGCCCCTCTAGGTCGGCCGCCGTCGCCTCTCCGGTATTGATCAAGAAGTTTGCGTGGAGCGGCGAGAACATCGCCCCACCATATGGCTTGCCGCGCCA
>JANLPX010000137.1:0-8114 GCA_031367485.1 Alphaproteobacteria bacterium
TCAACAATCACGCGGGCCTGCTCTACTCGGCCCGACTCCAGAGCATAGCGCCAAGCAGCGGCAATCTGATCTGGGGTTTCCACAAAAGACTGACCCTTGCCCGACGAGCTCATCACCGGCTTCACAAAGCAGGGAAAGCCGGTGACCTGCTGGGCTGCGTGGGCGAGTTCGGCTTCGGTGGAGGCAAACGCATAGGCGCTGGTCGCCAACCCCAACTCCTCAGCGGCCAAGCGCCGGATCCCTTCGCGGTTCATCGTCAACTGGGCCGCCCGCGCGGTTGGTATGACCGTAGCTAAGCCCTCCGCCTCAATCCGCACGAGCTCATCGGTGGCGATAGCTTCGATCTCCGGCACGATCAGGTGGGGCCGCTCAAGTTCGACCACGGCGCGCAGGGCTGCAGCATCGGTCATGATGATCACATGGCTACGGTGCGCGACCTGCATGGCTGGGGCATTGGCATAGCGATCGACCGCGATCACCTCACAGCCTAGGCGCTGAAGTTCAATGGCGACCTCCTTGCCGAGCTCGCCAGAGCCGAGCAGCATCACCTTAACGGCGGAGAGCGAGAGCGGCGTGCCGAGGCGCATGAGGGGCTCCTGGATGCGAAAAATCAGGCTGGAGAATTGCTGCGGAGCTTGGCCCGGGCCTGGGCCGCCACCGCCTCGCTGGTGATGCCGAACTTCTCGTAGAGCACCTCAGCAGGGGCGCTGGCCCCAAAGCTCTTCATCCCAACAAAAACCCCGTCTTCGCCGATGAACCTCTGCCAGCCGAAGCCCGCGCCGGCTTCGACGGCCACTCGGACCGGAGACCTGCCGATTACCTGGGCTTGGTAGGCCTCGCTTTGGGCTTCGAACAGTTCCCAACAGGGGGTCGAGACCACCCGGGTAGGGATCCCCTCGGCTTCTAGGAGTGCACGCGCCGCCGTCGCGACCGAGACTTCCGTGCCGGAAGCGAAGATCGTCACCTTGGCCGGGCCACTGGCGGCGACAAGTTCATAGGCACCTTTGGCAGAGAGATTTGCCGTCGCGCTGTCACGCACCGCCGGGACCTTTTGGCGCGACAGGGCAATAATGGACGGCGTGGTCTTGGTGGAGAGCGCCAACTTCCAGCACTCCACTGCCTCAATAGCGTCGGCGGGGCGATAGACATTGAGATTGGGGATCATCCGCAGTGATCCCACATGCTCCACAGGCTGGTGGGTCGGTCCGTCTTCGCCGACGCCAATCGAGTCATGGGTCATCACATGTATCACCCGGATACCCATCAGTGCGCCCAATCGGATGGCCGGGCGGCTGTAGTCGGAAAATACCAGGAAGGTGCCAGAGAACGGGATGACCCCACCGTGCAGCGCCATGCCGTTCATCGCCGCTGCCATGCCGTGCTCGCGCACGCCATAGTGGACATAGCGGCCGGAATAGTCGGGGAGGTCGAAGGCTTTAGTGCCCTTCACATAGGTATTGTTGGATCCGGTCAGGTCGGCAGAGCCGCCGATCATTTCGGGGATCGCGGGAACGAGCTGCTCCAGGGCGGAGCCAGAGTGTTGGCGAGTGGCCGCCGCAGGCATGGAGACAGCGGCCTCTGCGACATGGGCGTCGATCTTGGCGAAGGCGTCGGCTGGCAATTCGCCCGCCATGGCGCGTACGAATTCGGCTTGATGGCTGGAGCTTGCAAGCTTGGCCTGCCAAGCCTTGCGCACCCTTGCGCCCTTGCGGCCCGCTGATCGCCATGGCTTCAGCACCTCGTCTGGCACCTTGAACGGTGCGGCGGTCCAGCCCATGGCCTTTCGGGCGTCAGCGATCTGTTCATCAAACAGTGTGTAGCCGTGGCTGCGGGGGTCGCCCTCTTTCGGGCCCGCGCCCTTTGAGATCAGGGTCTTGCACGCGATGAAGGTCGGTCGATCCTGCTTGGTGGCCCACCGCAGAGCTGCAGCCACTTTGGCATGATCGTGGCCATCGACCGCCTTGACCGCCCACCCATAGGCCTTGAACCGCGCCAGTTGATCCCCGGTTTCGGAGATGGTTGCGACGCCGTCGATGGTGGTGTTGTTGTCGTCAAAAAGGACGGTCAGCTTGGACAACCGGAAACGTCCGGCGATGGACGCGGCCTCATGGCTGATACCCTCCATCAGGCAGCCGTCGCCCGCGATGACCCAGGTGCGGTGATCGACCAATTCCTCTCCGAACCGAGACGCGAGATGCCGCTCGGCCATAGCCATGCCCACAGCCGTGGCGATACCCTGACCCAATGGCCCTGTCGTCGTTTCAACCCCAGGCGTATGACCGTATTCCGGGTGGCCAGCCGTATTGGAGCCCCACTGCCGGAAGTCTTTGATCTGTTGCATGGTCACCGCCTTGAACCCGGCGAGGTGCAGCAACGCGTAGATCAACATGGAGCCATGGCCGGCCGATAGGACGAAACGATCGCGGTCAGCCCAGTCAGGCTTGGCTGCATCATATTTCAGAAACTTGGCCCAAAGCACCGTGGCCACATCAGCCATACCCATCGGCATGCCTTGGTGCCCCGATTTTGCTTTGTGGACCGCGTCCATAGAGAGCACGCGGATTGCGTCGGCCATGGTCAGAAGCGAAGCAGGCATGGGGCGTCCGAGTCTTTGAGGGGTAGGTTGCGGGCGGCGTCGCATGCAAGTGATTGCCGGTCAAGGAACGTAACGGGTTCCGACAAAGGCCAAGCCTAGTCTATAGATTACCGGTCACACTTCGGAGCCGAACATGAACCGAGAGGACAGTGCCCTCGAGATCGCCGCCAAACGGCTTGACCGTGCCGTGGCACTATTGGAGCAACGCCAGGCCCAGAGCCCCCATTCCGGTGACTCTGGCCTGTTCGAGCAGGACCGCGCCCGCTTGGCGGCAGAGCTCGATCAGGCACGAGCACGCGAGAAAGAACTGGAAGCCGCCGGCAACCAGGCTTCGGCAGCGTTGGCCACCGCGATTGCAGAAATCCAGGCTGTGATTGCCGAACGGGGGGAGGTTTGATCCATGGCTCAGATGACAATCGAGGTGAACGGTCGTCCCTACGCCGTGGGCTGCGAGGACGGTCAGGAGGCTCATCTGCTCGACCTCGCCCGCATGTTTGACCACCAGGTCCGACAAGTTTCTCAGGATATGGGTCAGCTAGGCGACACACGGCTCTTCTTAATGGGCGCACTCTTATTGGCCGACGAGTTGGCCGACGCCAAGGCTAGGCTGCAGGCTGTTCAGGGAGACCATGCTCGGCTGCAGTCTGAGTACGCCCGGGTGGAAGTCCGTGCTGCCCTTACCCTGGATAATGCGGCAAAGAAGATTGAAAAGTTGGCGAGCGCTTGAGAAGCGCCGACTAAGGCCCTATTCTAGTCGATGGCGGGTCTTGCTGCGGATCTCGTCGAAGGCAACAAATCCCAGAGACCTTAATTCTCTCTATGGGAGCTGTCCCTGTCTGAGCCCGTGGGCTCGGGTATATGGCGCCCACCTGGTACTCCAGGTCCGAGGGGGTTTAAACCGTCCTTCACGGCTCTCGCGGCGCCGCCACCCTCTTCCCTGTATGGGGGGAAAGTGACTGATACAGACTCCAAACGTGAACTGCGGCGAAAGCTGCGTGCCCTGCGCGCAGAGCTTGCGCGCGAAAATCCCAACGCAGCACACCGAGCGGTCGCGCATTTTCCGCGGTCCAGTTTCCGAACTATCGCTGGGTATCACCCCCTCGGGGGCGAGCTTAGTCCCGTGCCGATAATGCAAGCGCTTGGCAGCACTGGGGCAAGGCTGGCGCTTCCGGTCTGCGTGGATAAGTCTTCGCCTCTTGTCTTCCGACTATGGTCTCCCGGCGACGCGCTGGTCCCCGACGCATTAGGCGTTCCGTCACCTGAGCCGACGGTTATCCCTATTCGACCAGACATGGTGATCGTGCCCTTGTTGGCCTGGGACCGAACAGGCGGCCGGCTGGGACAAGGCGGCGGCCATTATGATCGCACGCTGGAAACCCTGAGATCTCAGGGCGCGGTCTTCGCCTTGGGGTTGGCCTATGCCGGACAGGAAGTCGCTAGAGTTCCCTTAGAACCTCACGATCAGAAGCTGGACGCCATTCTCACTGAAACCGGCTATATCGAGATCAAGAAACCCTAGGACCGTTCATGCGCTTTGCTTTTTTTGGAGATGTTGTTGGTCGCTCTGGCCGTGAGGGCCTCGCCGACCATCTGCCTGCCCTGCGTCGCCGCCTAGCTTTGGAGTTCGTCATCGTCAATGCTGAGAACGCTGCGGCAGGCTTTGGCATAACCGAGAATACAGCTCGGGAGCTATTCGCAGCAGGAGCCGATTGCCTGACGTTGGGCAACCACTCTTGGGACCAGAAAGAAGCCCTGACCTATATCGTCCGCGAGCCTCGGTTGATCCGACCTCTGAACTACTCGGTCTTGGCCGATGCGCCAGGACGCGGGGCCAATCTGTTCGAGACTGATAGCGGCAAGCGTATCCTGGTGATCAACCTGTTGGGCCGGGTGCATATGGATAGCTTGGACGATCCGTTCGCCGCGGTGGATCGCGAGCTTGAGAAGTGCCCGCTCGGGATGGTGGCCGACGCGGTCGTGGTCGATATGCACGCAGAAGCCACATCAGAGAAAATGGCGATGGGCCATTTTTGTGATGGGCGCGCCAGTCTCGTCGTCGGCACGCACACTCATGTGCCGACAGCCGACTGCCAGATCCTGAACGGCGGGACGGCCTATCAGACCGATGCCGGGGCCTGCGCCGATTATGACAGCGTGATCGGCAATCAGAAGGAAGAGCCACTTCGGCGGTTCACAACGCGGATCAGCGGCGGTCGCTACAAGCCCGCTGAAGGTCCCGCCACGGTATGCGGTGTGTTCGTAGAAACCGACGACCGTACCGGTTTGGCGCGCCGCATTGAACCCATAAGGATCGGTGGACGCCTCTCGGAAACGGTGCCGAGTTTGGAGACTGCGTCCGTCTGAGGCGTTGCACTCTCCAAATTTCCCGCTCATCTTGCCGGTTCAAACAGAGCCGGGAGCTCCAAGATGCATCGATTTATAATCCGCGCCGTCATTGCCGCCGTCGGTTTGGCGCTTGCCGCCATGCTGTTGCCGGGCGTTTCCTATGACAACCTGATCACACTCGCGATCGCCGCCGTGCTGCTGGGCATCGTCAATGCCTTTGTGCGGCCAGTCTTGGTTGTGCTGACCTTGCCCCTGACCATCATCACTTTGGGTCTGTTCTTGTTGGTGGTGAACGCGGCCATGATCGGGTTGGTCGCGATGTTCCTCAAAGGCTTCGTGGTCAAGGGTTTGATGTCTGGCGTGCTGGCCGGGATCATTGTCAGCATTACGAGCTGGGTCGGCCATAGGATTGTTGGCGACGACAAGAAAGCGATCACCTCCGTCTGACAAAAAAAAGGGCGGAACCCTGCGGTCCCGCCCCTGATTTTCTAGGGTCGAGGTAACTGGACTTAGAAGTCCATGTCGCCCATGCCACCCATGCCGCCGCCGGGCATACCGCCGCCGGAGCCCTTCTTGGGGGCCTCGACGATTGCAGCTTCGGTCGTGATCAAAAGGCCAGCAATAGATGCGGCGTCTTGCAGAGCCGTGCGGACCACCTTGGCAGGGTCCATGACGCCAGCCGCCACCATGTCCACATACTCTTCGGTTTGGGCATTGAAGCCGTAGGTGGATGATGCATTTTCCATCACCTTGCCAACCACGATCGAGCCTTCGACACCGGCGTTCTCGGCGATCTGACGGATCGGAGCCTGCAGGGCGCGACGGACGATGGCCACGCCTGCTTCCTGGTCAGCATTGTCGCCCTTGAAGCCGTCCAGAGCCTTAGACGCCTTCAGCAGGCAAACGCCGCCGCCGGGGACGATGCCTTCTTCCACGGCCGCACGGGTCGCGTTGAGGGCGTCGTCGACGCGGTCCTTCTTTTCCTTAACTTCCACTTCGGTGACGCCACCGACGCGGATTACGGCAACACCGCCGGCCAGCTTGGCCAAACGTTCTTGCAGCTTTTCCTTGTCGTAGTCGGAGGTGGTGTCTTCGATTTGACGCTTGATCTGGCTAATACGGCCTTCGATGCCGTCCTTGGCACCAGAACCATCAACGATGGTAGTGTCGTCCTTGGTGATGGTGACCTTCTTGGCCTTGCCCAGCATTTCCAGGGTGACGTTCTCTAGCTTGATGCCGAGGTCTTCGCTGATCAGCTCGCCGCCGGTGAGGATGGCGATGTCTTCCAGCATGGCCTTGCGGCGATCCCCGAAGCCCGGTGCCTTGACCGCTGCAACCCGCAGGCCGCCGCGCAGCTTGTTAACGACCAGAGTCGCGAGCGCTTCGCCTTCAACATCTTCTGCGATGATCAGCAAAGGACGGCCCGACTGAACAACGGCTTCCAAAACTGGAAGCAGCGGCTGCAGCGAAGTCAGCTTCTTTTCGAAAAGCAGGATAAGCGGCTCTTCGAGTTCAGCCTCCATCTTCTCGGCATTGGTGATGAAGTAGGGCGACAGATACCCGCGGTCGAACTGCATGCCTTCGACGACATCCAGCTCGGTTTCAGCGGTCTTGGCTTCTTCAACCGTGATGACGCCTTCGTTGCCCACTTTGGCCATCGCCTTGGCAATCATTTCGCCGACTTCGCTGTCGCCGTTGGCCGAGATCGTGCCGATTTGGGCGATCTCGGAGTTGTTGGTGACCTTGCGCGACGAGCTTTTGATTTCTTCGACGACCTTGATCACCGCTTTGTCGATGCCGCGCTTCAGATCCATCGGGTTCATGCCAGCCGCAACCGACTTCAAGCCCTCGACCACGATGGCCTGAGCTAGTACGGTCGCAGTGGTGGTGCCGTCGCCGGCCTTGTCGTTGGTCTTGGAAGCGACTTCGCGGATCAGCTGTGCGCCGAGGTTCTCGAAGCGGTCAGCCAGTTCGATTTCCTTAGCGACCGTCACGCCGTCCTTGGTCGAGCGCGGGGCACCGAAGGACTTTTCGATGACCACGTTGCGGCCTTTGGGGCCAAGGGTCACTTTTACGGCGTTTGCCAGGGTATTGACGCCGCGCAACATGCGGTCGCGCGCGTCGGAAGCGAAATAGACGTCTTTAGCGGCCATTTTGATTCTGCTCTTTCAGATGAATATGGATGAGGGGAAGAGGAGGCGGTAGCGGGATGGTTATTCGACCACACCCAGAACGTCGCTTTCCTTCATGATCAGCAGGTCCTGACCGTCGATTTTGACTTCGCTGCCGGACCATTTGCCAAACAGGATCTTGTCGCCTTTTTTCAGATCGAGCGGCTGAACTTTACCACTGTCGTCTCTGGTGCCGGGGCCGACGGCGATTACTTCGCCTTCTTGCGGCTTTTCCTTGGCGGTGTCGGGAATGATGATCCCGCCCTTGGTCTTCTCTTCTTCTTCAACGCGCTTGATCAGCACGCGGTCTCCCAGGGGGCGAAACGCCATGTTCGTTCTCTCCGTTTGGAACGGTTAAAATGCAGATGTGTCAGCTGTGGGCCCTTGTTAGCACATGAGGCCCTTGAGTGCTAACGACGGCCGGGAGGTAAGGTTACACCCTTCCAGAGTCAAGGAAGTCGAACCCAAAAATGACGATGCCTTGAAAACCGATTGGACCGCGCCGCTCTCGGTCGCTAGGGTCCGGCTTGAGGGAATTTGAATTTTTCAAGGATAACCATATGCGTCGCGTCGTTACGCTTGCCGCACTTTCGAGCCTAGCCTTAGGGTTTTCCGCCCAGGCCGAAACCTGGAAAGGCTATTCGGCGGTCAGCCCCAATAGCGTTCAATGGTCTTATGACGCCGACTACTCGTACAGGGATGCAGTCTCCAAGCGGGTCGTGGTTTTGACGGCACTCGGCAAGGTGGGTGCAAACCCTCGGGTCGGACCCTCGGCCCCCGGTGCCGCTGACGGCGCAGGCTCGGTCGTGGCTCTGGATTGCAAGGCTGGCAACATGATCTTCATGGCCGGATATTCGCCTAAGAAGCCCCTGGAGGTCCCGGCAGCCTGGCGCTCCGAAACCCCCAAGAAGATCGTCAGCGACGACGATAAGGCCTTGGTCAAGGCCGCCTGCGCAGACGTGACCAAGCTGGCCACGAAGTAACGCAAGACGCGACAGCCC
>JANLPX010000242.1:0-3610 GCA_031367485.1 Alphaproteobacteria bacterium
GCTCAAAATCCTCCCCCACTGGGGGAGGGGATGCACGGAAATGATTTATGGTCATCGGATAGGCTTTTTGGCTGGTTACGATGGTCTGACAAACCCCTCATCCGACCTTGCTCCGCAAGGCCACCTTCTCCCGCAGGGGGAGAAGGACGGGACTGGCCCAAATACTGGGTCTCCTGAGGCTGTAACTCGCGCTTCCTTCTCCCCTCGCGGGAGAAGGTGGCCCCGTGGAACGGGGTCGGATGAGGGGTTTTGCTCCGCTAGCCGAGTGTTCACAGGTGGCGACTCAATTCCGTGCATCCGGTAGCCCAGAGGGGGAGGGGGTTGCCGTGCGCTGGTCGAGGAATTAGGACTCCACAATCACTTCCGTCGTCACCGAATTGGCAATGAAACACTCCAAATGCGCTTCGTGATGCAGATGCTCTAACTCTGCCGCTGTCGGCGCGACACCCTCCCAGGTGATCGCCGGACGCAGCCAGACCTTGGTCACCGCCATGCGGCCGGGCGAGATCTCTTCCATGATCCCTTCGGCATTGTCCTCATAGGCCGTGGCGACAAGCCCGGCCAAGCGAGCCTTATGCAGCACCGTCAGCATGTGGCAGTTGCTGAGTGCAGCGACCAACAGCTCCTCGGGGTCCACAGCCTCAGCCACCCCCCATTTGCCGACGATGTGCGGCGAGGCGGAGCCGGGCACCTCGATGCCGCCGTCGAAGCTTAAGCTATGCAAGCGGCTATAGCGGCCCTTGGCGAAATCCTCTCCAGGCTTAAGCGTCCAGGCGATCTTGGCAACGAACTTTTCCATGGTCAGAATGCCTCCGCTGGCAACGCCATCATCAGCGTCGACCCCGAAGTCAGTTTGGCCAGATGCGCTCCGGCATCGGGCAATACACGCTGCATATAGTATCGCCCCACCACCAACTTGTTGGCATAGAACGGGTCGCTGTCACCGGACGCAATCTTGGCCTGAGCGGTCTTGGCGATGATCGTCCACATATAGGCCAGAGCCGTCAGCCCAAAGAGCTGCATGTAATCCGTCGACGCCGCCCCGGCATTGTCGGGGTTCATCAGGCCGTTCTGCATCAGCCACATGGTGCCCTCCTGAAGTTGACCCTTGGCGGTGGTTAGCCCGGCGATGAAGGGCTTCAGGGTCTCATCGTCCTCATTGGCCGCCACATAGGCGTCGATCTCGGCAAAGAAGCTCATCACCGCGCGCCCACCATTGGCGGCCAGCTTGCGCCCGACAAGGTCCAGCGCCTGAACCCCGTTTGTGCCTTCATAGATCAGGGCAATCCGCACATCGCGCATATATTGGCTGGCCGGGAAGTGCTCGGTGAAGCCCGAGCCCCCATGGATTTGAAGGGCGTCAGAACAGACCTTCAAACCCTTGTCGGTCAGGAAGCCCTTCACCACCGGGGTCATCAACGCCATGTAATCGTCGGCTTTTTGCCGCACCGCCTCGTCGGGGTGGCCGTGGGCCAGATCGCCGTGCAGCGCTGTCCAGAACAGGAAGGCGCGACCGGCCTCGATGATCGCACGACTGTCCATCAGCATGCGCCGCACATCGGGGTGGACGATGATCGGGTCGGCCGGACCATCGGGGTTCTTCGGTCCCGTGAGCGAGCGCCCCTGCAACCGGTCTTTGGCGAACGCGGCCGCAGCCTGATAGGCGGCTTCAGCCTGGGCAATGCCCTGCAATCCCACCCCGATCCGCGCCTCATTCATCATCACGAACATCAGCGACAGGCCACGGTTCTCCTCGCCCACCAGCCAGCCGGTCGCCTCCTCATGGCGGATCACGCAGGTGGCATTGCCGTGGATGCCCATCTTCTCTTCCAGCCCGTCGCAATAGACGCTGTTGCGCACGCCAGGCTTGCCCTGCGTATCGGGAATGAACTTGGGCACGATGAACAACGAAATGCCCCGTACCCCAGCCGGGGCACCCTCCACCCGGGCCAGCACCAGATGGACGATGTTTTCGGCCATGTCGTGCTCACCCCCGGAAATCCAAATCTTGGTCCCGGAAATTTTGTGGCTGCCGTCGCCTTGCGCCACCGCCTTGGTGCGCAATAGGCCCAGGTCTGTGCCGCATTGAGGTTCGGTGAGGTTCATCGTTCCGCCCCAGTTTCCCGAGGCTAGATTGGGCAGGTAAAGCTCTTTCTGGGCGTCGGACCCGCCATTGCGGATCGCCGAATAACAGCCGTGGGTCAGGCCCGGATACATGGAAAACGCCATGTTGGCCGAGGAACTCATTTCCGAAAACGACAGGTTCACCACGTGGGGCAAACCCTGGCCACCATAGTTGGGATCAGACCCCAGGCCCGGCCAGCCGCCCTCGACCAAAAGCTTATAGGCTTCCTTGAATCCCTTGGGCGTCGTGACGGTGTGGTCGGGATGCCAGGTGCACCCCTCCTTGTCGCCCACCGCATTTAGCGGGGCCAAGACCTCGGCGCAGAACTTTCCAGCCTCGACAATGATCTGATCGACCACATCCATGGCCGCATCTTCAAAACCAGGCAGATTGGCGTAGCGCTCAATCTCCAGCACATCGCGCAGAAGAAAAGCGTGGTCCCTGACGGGGGGCTGATAGGTCATGTTGGCTCCGGCGCTCCAGAGCATGTTCCGATAAGTGGGAACCGGTTATCGGATCGAAACATGCTCTAACTTTATGAATTAGAGCCGGTGCAAACCAGCCCTATTTGGCGTGCTCGAGATCGCCGAGTCGCGACCGCAACACCTGATCATAATCCGCCGCGCGGGGCAAAAGATCCGGACGCGTGGTCGCCAGATGTTTTTCCAACCGCTCACAGGCCCCTACCAACTCGGCGATGGCCCCGTCGATGTCCTGGCGTTGAGCCTCCAAGGCCACAATCCGCTCGCGGAACTTGCCCAGTGACTTGGCGTTTTGCGTCGCCCCGCCATCATCCACCTCATAGAGGTCGAGGATCTCGCCGATCTCGGCCAGGGCCAAACCAACGCGCTTGCCGCGCAGGATCAGCTGCAGGCGGGCGCGATCCTTATAGGAATAGACCCGATTCATTCCGTCGCGGGCCGGGGTCAGCAGGCCCTTGTCTTCGTAGAAGCGCAGGGCACGTGGTGTGCATTTGAATTCCAGACAAAGCTGGCGAATGGTGAAGGTGCGCGCTGGGCGTCGCAGTTCCATGGGCATCGGATGTCCTCCCTCAAGGTCATTTCCGTCGTTGCCCACTACGTAAGTCTAGCTTACGTGCACGTCAATATGATCGCTGGTAACTTACGAGTGAATTCGCCAATGCTCCGCGAATCGCGCCTAACTCTCCGCAAATCATGAGGAGACGTTCCGATGGCGCTTTCGATTTTGCAGCCCGTTGTGGTTCTGGTGCTCTGGTCACTTGTCATGTGGGCTTGGCTCTACGCCACCCGTATCCCGGCCATGCAAAAGGCCAAGGTTGCGCTGGACCCAAACATGACCAACGCCGACATCGCCGCAGCCTTGCCACCGTCTGTACGCTGGAAGGCTGACAACTATAATCACCTGATGGAGCAGCCCACCATCTTCTATGCCACCGCGCTTACCCTTGCGGTCGCCGGTCAGGGCGATGGCCTGAACGCCAGCCTAGCCTGGGGCTATACCGGA
>JANLPX010000282.1:0-2403 GCA_031367485.1 Alphaproteobacteria bacterium
TTGGGAAAGGTCGGAACCCACTTGCCGTTCTCCAGCATGGTATTCCAGCCCACATGGTCAACATGCAGGTGCGTGCAGACCACCGTATCGACCCCCTCGCGGGTCCAACCCGCTTCACCAAGGCGGGTGAGGAATTCCGTCGACAGCGCCTGTCCGCCATTCAAGCTGCGCGGCTTGTCATTGCCGATGCAGGTGTCGACCACCAACCGCAGACCCGGCGCCTCTACCAAGAGGGCATGGATCGAGAGCCGCAAATGGCCCTCCTCGGTGACGTAGTGCGGATAGAGCCAAGCGTGCTGACGCAGGGCTTCCGGCGTGGCCTCTGCTAAGAAAGGGCTGCGCGTGCTGTAGGGCACCGGCAATTCAATCTCGACGATACGGGTCACTTTGACGTCGCCAATTTGCCAGCTGAGCATGGTGTGTTCCCTCAATTCATCGCCGCCAAAGCCGCCGTGTCTTCCCGCATGCAGCGAAGCGAAAGTGCGGGATCCAGAAGCACCGATCTAACCTGCAAACCCCGCGTCTCTGGGTCCCGGTCTTCCCTTGCAGGGAAACCGGGATGACACGGAGGGTCAAGGGCTAACGAAGTGATGCGTTCAGCTTTGCCAGAGCAGCCGAACCTGGGATTAGCTGTGCGTCGCTGAGCGAATTAAGCGGAACACTAACGGTCTCCAGTGACTCGTGCAGGTCATCGGCTTCCGGGTCCACATACAGCAGCCCCGTCACTACTTCTCCCTTGGCCTGACGCTCCGCCAGATAGTGCATGGCAGCCAGACGGTCGGTCGGATCATAGTGTTCGGCCAGCTTGTGCAGCGAGATCACCGAACCATCGTGCTGGGTGACCGTCGTCGTGGTGCCCGGCGCATAGTCCACGTGGATCGGCGCACGCGGCGCGATCAGGTCCAACCGGTTTACCGCCTCATTATGCTCGCGCACATAGTCATAGCTCTTGGTCGAGCCGGCGTGATTATTGAACTGCACACACGGGCTCAGCGTATCGATGAACGCCGCGCCCTTATGGCTCAACGCCGCCTTGATCAACGGCACCAACTGCGCCTTGTCGCCGGAGAACGAGCGGGCCACGAAGGTCGCGCCCAACTGCAGCGCCATGCTCACCAAATCGATAGCCGAGTCGGTGTTGATCACGCCCTTCTTGGACTTCGACCCCTTGTCGGAAGTGGCAGAGAACTGGCCCTTGGTCAGACCATAAACTCCGTTGTTCTCGACAATATAGGTCATGTTGACGCCGCGCCGGATGGCGTGCGCGAACTGGCCAAGGCCGATGGAGGCGCTATCGCCGTCGCCGGAGACCCCCAGATAGATCAGCTCGCGATTGGCGAGGTTGGCCCCGGTCAGCACCGAGGGCATTCGTCCGTGTACGGTATTGAAGCCGTGAGAATTACCGAGGAAATAGTCCGGCGTCTTGGACGAACAGCCGATGCCCGACAGCTTGGCCACCCGGTGCGGCGGTAGGTTCAACTCAAAGGCCGCCTGGATGATCGCGGCTGAAATCGAGTCGTGGCCGCATCCCGCGCACAGTGTGGAAACTGAACCCTCATAGTCGCGACGGTTAAAGCCCAGCTCATTCTCGATCAGTTGCGGGTGGTGCAGCCGAGGCTTGGTCAGATAGGTCATTCGGCAGCCTCCGTCACACGCGCATCGGCAACCTTAGCGCCCATCAACCCGCCAATCTGACCGGCGATGAACCGCGCGGTGATCGGCGTCCCGTCATAGTGCAGCACGGCCACCAGCTTGGCAGGATCAATGCCGCCCTCGTTCATCACCAAGGTGCGCAACTGGCCATCGCGGTTCTGCTCAACAATGAACACCCGGTCGTGGGCCGCGATGAACTCATCCACTGACTGGGCAAACGGGAAGCCACGAACCCGCAGCGCGTCCACGTGGCAACCCTGCTTCTCCAAAGCCTCCAGTGCCTCATGCATAGCCGGTGTGGTCGAGCCGTAATAGATCACACCATCGCGGGTCTTCTGCTTGGCAGGCTTAGCTACGGGGGCAGGAATCAGGGTTTTGGCGGTCTCGAACTTGCGCAACAGCCGTTCCATATTGGCGACGTAGACGCTGCCCTCCTCGCTATAGCGGGCATAGGGGTTTCGCGAGGTTCCCCGCGTGAAATACGCTCCCTTGGTGGGGTGGACGCCAGGATAGGTCCGGTAAGGAATTCCGTCGCCGTCGACCTCCAGATAGCGGCCAAACTCGCGACCGGACTCCAGATCGTCATGGCTCATCACCTTGCCGCGATCGAGCTTGCGGTTGTCGTCCCACTTGAAAGGCGCGGTCAGCCACTCGTTCATGCCGATATCAAGATCGAGCATCACGAAGATCGTCGTCTGCAACCGGTCGGAGAGATCAAAGGCCAGCGACCCCATCTCGAAACACTCACCC
>JANLPX010000300.1:0-4668 GCA_031367485.1 Alphaproteobacteria bacterium
CCACGATACGCAAACCCGCGCCCTCGATCACGGCATTGATCGCCCCGGTCAGGTTGCGCTTGGTGGCATCGGGTTTGATGATCGAAAAGGTGCGTTCAGTCATGGTCGTAAAGCCGCTTCATGTTGGTAGAGCGCGAGCCTTCCCGCGCAGAGGTCGCGGCTTATACCCGCGTCGCGCCACATCGCCAACCCGGTGAGGCTGAGCGTGCGTCTAACGCCGCAAAGAATGACCACGAACCCACACGAAAACACACGAAAACCCGGAGGATCGTTCGGCCTGGGGAACCCGGAAAAGAGCGATCGCCTAACCTAAGGCCTTTCAGTGCCCCACACCTCAATATGCGGCAAAGCCGCGATCATTCATCCACGAACGACCGGCCCTCATGGTTTTCGTGTGTTTTCGTGTGGGTTCGTGGTCAGTCTTTAGGGCCGCGCTTCAAGCCAGACACCCTCAGGCGTTCGAGCGCGGCTTCGCCGCAAGGGTCTACGCAGCTATTCGCTCCACCTGAGCTTTTCCTCCCGGCGGGAAGTTCACCAAAAGGCCAAGTCGCATCTTCGTAGCCTTGAGGTAGTTGAGCACCTGAGCTCGATGTTCCCCCGCAAGTTCACGCACCGACTTCAGCTCAACGACAATCGCATCAAAACATATGAAATCCGGCACATAGCGCTGCCGCAACTCCACGCCCTTGTAGGTCAATTTCAGCGGAGGAACTGCCACAAAAGGCAACCCTCGCGAAGCGAACTCCAACCCTAAGCACTCCTGATAAACCGCCTCCAAGAACCCAGCACCCATTTCCCGATAGACATCAAACACTGCCCCCTGAATGCGATAGACCTCGTCCCGAAACAGGATCCCGCCGGCAGGACCCTCCAATGAATCAGCTGCCACCTCCCGCCCTCCGTCGATCCCAATACATCCTAAGTTGCTCTTTTGTTCCAGTCAAGGCCGCGAAGCCGCGATCATCCTTCCACGACCGATTGATCCTCATGGTTTTCGTGTGTTTTCGTGTGGGTTCGTGGTCAATCTTTACGGCCTAACGACCACCCCCAACCTCTCCAGTCAAATTCCTACCGCGACGCAGCATTCGGTCTCTGCTAAGAGCCGCCCCCGTAATGTTGCAAATCAACGAACTCACCTTCGATTCCTGGGGCCGCCGGTTTTTTGACCATGCCAGCGTTAGCCTCCCCGTGGGCGCAAAGGTCGGGCTGGTCGGCCGCAATGGCGTCGGCAAGACCACGCTCTTCAAGCTGATCCTCGACCAGCTGCACGCTGGCGACGGCGAGATCGGCTATCCCAAGTCCGCCCGCATCGCCTCAGTGGATCAGGAACACCCCGCCACCCCAGTCACCCTGCTCGACACCGTGCTGGCCGCCGACGAAGAGCGCGAGCGCCTCACCCAGTCCCTCGACACTGCCGACCCGGAGCATCTTGGCGAAATCTATGCCCGCCTCAGTGAGATCGGTGCCGACCGCGCGCCTAGCCGTGCAGCGGAAATCCTCTCGGGCCTCGGCTTCTCCCATGCTGACCTCGCCCGCCCCATGTCAGAATTCTCCGGCGGCTGGCGCATGCGCGTGGCCCTGGCTGCGGCCCTGTTCGCCGAGCCTGACCTGCTGCTGCTTGATGAGCCCACCAACTATCTCGACCTGGAAGGCGCGCTCTGGCTTGAGGCCCGCCTGAAGAAATACCCCAACACCGCCGTGATTATCAGCCACGACCGCGAGATCCTCAACAATTCTGTCGATCACATTTTGCATCTCATCGACGGCAAGCTTGACCTCTATCCCGGCAATTACGACAACTTCGAATTCCAGCGGGCCGAACGCGCGCGGCTGCAGGAGTCCACCCGGGTCAAGGTCGATGCCCAGCGCGCGCACCTGCAGTCCTTCGTCGACCGTTTCCGCGCCACAGCCTCTAAAGCCACCCAGGCCCAGTCCCGCCTAAAGATGCTGGCCAAGCTGCCGCCGGTCTCTGCTGTCACCACCGAGAGCACCGCGGCCTTCATCCTGCCTTCACCCGCTCGCCCCTTGCCCCCACCCCTTGTGCGGTTGGAAAACGTCTCAGCTGGCTATGAGACCGGCAAGCCGATCCTCAAGCACATGAACCTGCGGCTCGACCTCGACGACCGCATCGGTCTGCTCGGCGTCAATGGCGCGGGCAAGTCTACCTTTGCCAAGCTGATCGCCGGGGCGCTGGACGCTCAGTCGGGCGAAATGCGTAAGGATCGACGGCTCAAGGTCGGTTGGTTCCACCAGCATCAAATTGAGGCCATGGACCCCGACGACACCCCGCTGGAGATCATCCGCCGCGCCCTACCTGAATCCACCGAGTCCGCCCGCCGTGCGCGCCTGGCTCAATGGGGCCTGACCTATCAGAAGGTCGACACCACCGTCGCCAACCTCTCCGGCGGCGAGCGCGCGCGCTTACTGCTCAATCTGGTGGCCATGGAAGCCCCGCACCTGCTGATCCTCGATGAGCCCACCAACCATCTGGACATCGACAGCCGCCGAGCCCTGCTAGATGCGCTCAACCGCTATAACGGCGCGGTCATCCTGATCACCCACGACCGCTCACTGATGGAGCTGGTGGCCGATCGTCTGTGGTTTGCCGGGGACGGTACCATCGTGCCCTTCGATGGCGACATGGACGATTATGCTAAGAAAGTCATCGACCGCGCTCGCCAGGCCGCCAAGGGGCCCAGCCAGTTGGCCCAAACCGCAGCGCCGCCGCCTCCACCCAAACCCATCGCCAAGCCCAAGATCCCCAGCGGCCCAGCCCGCCGCCGCGCCGAAGCCGCCGAAGTCGTACTAGCCCGGATCACCGACACTGTCGCCAAGCTCGACCAAGCCCTCACCGACCCCGCCGTCTTCACCAAAGACCCCGCCAAGGCCGCCGACTTAGGCCGTCAACGCCAAGCCGCCCAAGCCAAACTCGACCAAGCCGAGCAAGAGTGGCTCGACGCCGTCGAGGTCTATGAGTCGGTGAAAGAGAACGCCTAATTCGGGGACGGTTACGTTACTCAATGTCACATGGTCGCTGTCTGCAATACCGAATTGGAATAGCGTAGCTGTCCCCGAATTAGCTTGCCGTTTCCAGAGCTAGCCTAGGCAGGCGCTCAATGCTGGCACCCGCAGCCTCGACCGCGCGGCGCAGATCATAGGCACTCTGCAAGTTGATCCAAAACTGCGGCGTAGTCCCAAACCAGTGACCAAGCCGCAACGCCGTATCGCCGGTGATCGAACGTCGCCCTCGAATAATCTCCGATATCCGATTGGCGGGCACAGCGATCTGGCGTGCCAACTCACTCGGCGTTATCGAGATTTCGACGAGCTCGTCGGCGAGAATTTCACCAGGATGGACTGTGGGCCTTGCCATTTCGCTTGCGCCTCTAATGATAATCAACGATCTCGACCTCTTCGGGTCCCTTTGTACCTTCCGGCCAGATGAAGCAGATACGCCACTGACCGTTTATCCGGATACTGAAACTGCCCCTGCGGTCACCGCTCAACGCCTCCAAACGATTGCTCGGCAAAGCGCGCAAGTCTTGCAATTCAGTAGCTGCATCCAAAATCTCCAGGCGCTTCCAGGCTTGGCGATCAAAACCAGAAAATTCCCGTACCCGATCACCGTCGGCAAAGGCCCGTGTCCGCTTGTCCCGGTAACTAAGGATCATCGCCGCATCCTATCGAAAATACGTAATCCGTCAAACATACTTTGATCGACGTGACTCCTCCCTTCAACTTGCCTAAGAGTTAGGCCCTCGAAGGAAAGCCCCGACACCACCCTTTCCTGGGCCACTACACCCGGTGCCGTCCGCTACCGAGTCCACTGGCGCAGCACGACGTCACCACAGTGGGAGCATGCACAGAACGTGATCGGCCTAACCACTACGCTCAAAGGCATCGTCATCGACGACTAGTTCCTCGGCGTGTCATCGATTTCTGCAGATGACTTTGAAAGTCCAGTAGTTTTTCCGGATCCCGCCGGGTCTTTCAGACTTCAGCGGTAGATCAACCGCAACCCTTTGCCGTCGTGGTGAGTTGTAAAGCTACATGCCGCCCAGGAGATCAACGGATGCGCAAGTCAATCGCTACGACCGCCATAGTGTTTTCAACGCTTTTGGCGATCGCCCTTCCAA
This sequence comes from Alphaproteobacteria bacterium, assembly GCA_031367485.1. GTDB lineage: Bacteria > Pseudomonadota > Alphaproteobacteria > Caulobacterales > Caulobacteraceae > Phenylobacterium. The sequence goes on from JANLPX010000300.1 coordinate 4,137, forward strand.
CAGTCGCCGACGCCAAGCACCGGACCCACAAGGTCTGGATTTGCCGCAATCCTCAGAAGGCGGCGACTACCGGCACAATCGTTGGCGCTCTAGGCGGTGCACTCGTCGGCAGCGCCATTGCAGGCCATGACAACAAAACCGGTGGTGCGATCATCGGTGCAGGTGTCGGCGGGCTTACGGGTCGTCAAGTCGCCAAGATAAATGCCAAACACAACTGCCACTACGAGTGGCGCAGCTACTAGATTCGGTAGCATTTCAACGAGATCGAAAAGGGGCTTTGAAAGGGGTAGAGGCGATCGCTTTGCCCCCTTCACTTCTCTGCAGCAGTTGTTATCGTCCCGTCACAAACCCGCGTCGGGAGCTGCGTCGTGAAACTCTCTAAATTCCAAAAAACGCTTTGTATGGCGTTGGTGATAGCTGCAGCAGGAGCCGGACTCGCTGTGGCCCAGGCGGCTCAGCAGCCCCCACTAACCCACCCAGCCGTCACCATCCCGCAAGACCAACAGGTCTTGGATATGCTGATCGCCAAGAA
>JANLPX010000343.1:0-3434 GCA_031367485.1 Alphaproteobacteria bacterium
GTCCGGGTTGTAAACCCGAAACTGATGGCCGTGATAACGCTGCGCCAACGGCTCGGCTAGGTTTCCCGGCAAGGGCTCAAATCGCCCAAAGTGGCTTATCCAGGCTTCGTCGCTGAGAGCATCCAAGCCGACTGTCGCCGCAGCGCGCTGATTTCGAAACCGCAGGATCGTCTTGGGGAAGTTCGCGCCACGCACAGGATCAGCGAACTCTGGCCCTAGGTCGGGGAGACGAGGATTGGGTCGATAGTCAGGCGACAGTGGCATGATATCTTAGTCGTTCCGCTCGGATCGCAGTTTGGCCCGGCGGGCGACATCTGCGGCCAGTCTATTAAAGGTCAGCCCCTGGACCAGGACCGAAAACGTCGCCACCACGAAGGTTGCGCTGAGAATAATAGGTCGCGCCGGTCCCTCCGGCACACTTAGCGCCAAGGCCAGGGATAAGGCACCATGCAGCCCACCCCAGGCCAAGACCAGACTGGCACCCGGCTCTTCATGGCGGGTTCGGAAATAGTAGCCCCATGGCAAGACCACTGCGAATCGCGCAACCAAAACTAAGACGATGGCCGCAGCCCACAATCCGGCAAGCCGTGGATCAAACGGCAGAATGATAAGCTGTAGCCCGAGCAGGAAGAACAGCAGCGCATTCAGCAGTTCGTCCACCAGTTCCCAGAAGTCGTGCATGGCAACGGCGGAATGACCGCTACGCCGGATATCGCCGATCAGCAGTCCAGCCCCGACGACAGCGATTGGCCCGCTAACGTGCAGAAGACCTGCTAAGGCATAGACGCCAGCCGCCAGGGCCAAGGACATGGAAACGATCACCACATGGTCGGTGACCTTGTGCATCGCCCGGATCACCAGCCAACCGCAGCCCAGCCCAAGTGCTAGCCCACCGATCGCCTCGATAGCGACCTGGATCAGCCCCTCCATCGGGGTAGATGAACCTCCAGCCGCAAGAGTGACGAGTGCTAGAAACACCACAATCCCGACCCCGTCGTTAAACAGTGCCTCGCCCTGCAAGACCGTCTGCATGCGTTTAGACAACATGCCTTGCTTGACCGTCGCCAGCACCGCAATTGGATCGGTTGGACTGATAAGCGCGCCGAATACTAGAGCCCACGGCAGGGTCAACCCGACCCCCAAGATCTTCGCCAGCCCCCAAACGCCAAAGCCTACGATCAAGGTTGAAGCGGCTACGCCCAATGTAGCCAAGCCACCAATCGACCAGGCCCGACGCCGCAGTTCCTTCAGATCGACCTGCATCGCCCCAGCGAACAACAAGAAGGCCAACATGTAGCCTAGGACAGCTCGGGCAAAGTCGATGCGCCCCACCGAGGCGATGAGCGAAGTCGCAACCGAAGCCGTCGGCTCAAAGTGCCGCAAGCCGGCCAGGATCAGCGCACCCGCCAAGCCCACAAGGGTCATCGCGACCGCCGGCGGTGCCTTGACGGTCCGCGCATTAATCCAACCTCCCAGCGCAACCAGCACGAGGAAGAGACTCAGGAGTTCGAAGGCTGTCATGGTGGCAGCCTAGCCTAGGGCAATCCTTAAAGCAGCAGCCGCCTCCCGCGCGGCCGCATCGACCGCCGGGCTAACATCGCCCATCAGATAAAAATCGTGAACCATGTCGGGATAGTGGATGTGAACCGTCTTGATCCCCGCGTCGCCCAACCGCTTGGCATAGTCGCGGCCTTCGTCCTGAAGCGGATCATAGCCCGCCGTCGAGACAAACGCCGCTGGCGTACCCGACACGTCGGCCTGCGGACCCAGGATCACCCGCGCCCGTTGTGGATGGTCACCCACCGCGACACAGTCATCAAACCAAGCGATCGCGGCCTTGCTCAACACCGGACCGTCCAACCGCTCCCGCGAAGCGGTGCCTTCGTCCGGGCAGATATAGGGATAGAGCAGAAGCTGATAGGCCAGACGCCGCTTTGGATCGTTCTTCAAATCGATAGCGATGGAGGCTGCCAGATTGCCCCCTGCCGAACAACCACCTGTGGCGATCCGAGCGGGATCAAATCCGATGTCGGCGGCATGATCAAATGCCCATTTGGTGGCGGCCAAACAGTCATCATGGCTGGCCGGGAATGGGTGCTCCGGCGTCAGACGATAGGCGATGGCCAGGACCCGAAAGCCGGAGTGTTTCGCCAAACGGCGGCAATGACCGTCATGGGTTTCCAGGTCGCCAATGGCAAACCCACCGCCATGAAAATAGACCAGACCCGGCGTCGTGGCAGGCGCACCTGCGGGGGTGTAGAGCCGCGCGCCGATCTTTCCGACTGCACCATCGACCTCAAGGTCGCGGGTCGCCACATCCTTGGGCGCGCCGGTGTTTTGCCCCTGACGCTGCATCACATAGCCAGCGCGCACCATCTCAATCGGGATCGCCGAAAGCGGCGGAGCCTCTTGGCCTGCAGCAGCAGCGGCCTCGGCATCGAGCATAGCCTTGATGTGCGGATCCATGGTGACTTCGCTTTCCTGGTTAGAACTCAGCCGACCTGGCGGGTCCGGCCTTCCCAATAGGGCGCGCGCAATTCACGCCTCAGAACCTTGCCGGAGGGATTGCGCGGCAAGACCTCGATGAAATCCACAGACTTGGGTACCTTGAACCCGGCGATCAGCGGACGGCAATGGGCGATGATCGCCGAAGCATCAGCGGTGGCTCCCGGGCGCAGCACCACCATGGCCTTGACGCCTTCGCCCCAGCGGTCATCCGGCACCCCGATCACGGCGGCGTCGGCCACGTCGGGATGAGCCATCAGGGCGTTCTCGACCTCCGCAGGGTAGACGTTCTCGCCCCCGGTCACGATCATGTCCTTCACGCGGTCGTGGATGAACAGATAGCCGTCAGCGTCGAAGAACCCAGCATCGCCCGAGCGGAACCAACCCTCGCCGTCGATGGCCTCAGCGGTGGCGTCCGGACGGTTCCAATAGCCCTTCATGATCCCGGCCGAGCGGATCTCGATCTCGCCCACTTCGCCGATTTCTGCTTGCCGACCCTCAACCCATACCCGCACCTCATAACCTGGGGTCGGCTTACCGCAGGCCCGCAGTTTGCCCAGCGCCGGATCATGGGCCTCTGGCGGCAGATAACATCCGCCACCGATGGTTTCGGTCAGCCCATAGAGCTGCATGAAGGATGAGCCAAACCGGGCCTGGGCGCGGGACAGCACCTCCTCAGAGATCGGCGACGCGCCGTAATAGATATAGCTGAGACTGGAGACATCGGCCGCCGCCATCTCCGGATGCTGCAACAGCATATTGATCAAGGCCGGAGCCAGAAACGCGTGGCGGATCTGGTGCTCGCCGATCAGCCGCAGCATCATCGATGCATCGACCTCACGCATGATCACCGTGCGCGCACCCTGCAACAGGGCCAGCATGCCCAGATTGGCTCCGGCCACGTGGAAGAGCGGCATGGCAACCAGCAC
>JANLPX010000352.1:0-6599 GCA_031367485.1 Alphaproteobacteria bacterium
CCCGTCGGCTTCTTACCGATCAGCACCTGATCGCCGACCTTGATCTTCTGCAGGCGTGATGTCAGCGGACCATCTGCGACCTTGATGGAGTAGAATTCCAACTCCTCATGCCAAGACGGGCTGGCAATGGAATAGGCGCGCAGCAGCGGCTTACCCTCCACGTCCAGACCCACCATCACGAACTGCCCGCTTTGGAACCGGAAAGCAGGGTCACGGGTCGTGCGAAACGAAAACAGTTGGTCGGTCCAGTGCTGAACCCAGGTCACCGTTTCAATCAGAAAAGCGCTCTTTTTGGCAGCGGGTGCCGCAGTGGTCAGGTCGGTCATGCTCAGATCTTTTGAAACGAAACGCTAGATGTCGCCGCCGACATCGGCGATGGCATCCGGGGCACGGGCGACATGTATGCCGCATTCAGTCTTTTCGGAACCCGCCCAACGTCCGGCGCGGACATCTTGGCCATCTTCCACCGGATTTGTGCAAGGCCAGCAGCCGATGGATGGAAAGCCCTGAGCCACCAGCGGGTGCGCTGGCAAATCATGTTGAGCAACATAGGCGTCCAGCTCCGCCTTGCCCCAATTTGCAAGGGGGTTGAACTTCACCTGATGATCTGCAGGCTCGACCACCGGCAAGCTCATCCGATCTCCGCCATGGAACCGTTTGCGCCCCGTGATCCAAGCGTCGAACTCGGTCAGGGCGCGGTCGAGCGGCAGAACTTTGCGAACATGGCAGCAGGCGTCCGTGTCGGTCTGCCAAAGCTTTGCCGACGGGTCGGCAGTCGCCAGATCATTAAAGGCCGGACGCAGATCGCGAATGCCAGTCAGACCCAGCTTGGCCGCAAGGGACTTCCGATAGTCCAGGGTCTGGCCAAACAACATGCCGGTGTCGAGAAACAGGATCGGCATATCGGGCTTCAGTTGCGACACCATGTGTAGAAGCACGGCTGACTCAGCGCCAAACGACGAGACCAAGGCCAGTTTGTCTCCAAAAGTCTCGATGGCGCTTTCGATTACCGTAATCGGATGGGCGTGCCGAAGCTCGGCATCCAGACGTAGGGCGAGGGGCGGGCGTTCCAATTGATCAAAGGCCATAACTTAACCCTCCTCGCGTTCGACGAAGGCTGGAGCCCGCGCGTCGGCGGCGCGTTGATAGACATGGCGATGGCGATGGACCGCATGGGCCCACTGCTGCGGGGTCGACCCGTCGGCCGGTTCATAAGCGTCGAAGCCGCAACGCATCATGAAGCCCGCCTGTTCGCGCAGTACGTCACCCACCGCCCGGACCTCGCCATTGAAACCCAAGCGCTCGCGTAGCAGGGTCGCCGAAGTGAAGGCTCGTCCATCACGAAACTTCGGGAAGGCCACAGCCACCAGCGCCAACCGCGGTAGATCATATGCCAGAGCCTCAACCTCATCGGCGGGTTCGATGCGAACGCCGACCTTGCGACCTTCTGACAGGAGCAGTTCACCTTCGGCCTGGAAGCGGGTCAGGCTGATGATGACGTCGCCGCTGGGCATATCCTGTTCATCGGCCACCGAGGTCGCACTGTCATTGGCCAGCACGAAGGCTTCGCCCTGACGTCTAATGAGCGTCGGCATAGACGGCCTCCTTGAACGGGGCTTCGCCGGTCCGGCGGAAGGTGTCGAGGAAGCGCTCGTCCCCCTGGCGCTCGCGCAGATAGACCTCAACCAAACTGTCGATGGCGTCAGTCACCTTGTCGATGGGCAGTGCTGGGCCCAGGATCTTGCCGATGCTGGCATCTTCCGCTCCCGAACCACCCAGGGTAAGCTGATAGAATTCCTCACCCTTCTTATCGACGCCGAGGATGCCGATATGGCCCACATGGTGGTGACCGCAGGCATTAATGCAGCCACTGATCTTGATCTTCAGTTCACCGACGTCCTCGGCACGGTCTTGGTCCGCGAAGCGCTTGGCGATGTCTTGGGCCACGATGATCGCCCGAGCATTGGCTAAGGCACAGTAGTCGAGGCCCGGACAGGCGATGATGTCGCTGATCAGATTGATGTTCGGCGTCGCCAGACCGGCAGCCTTCAGAGCCAAAAAGACTAAGTGTGCGTCATCGAACTTGATATGAGGGAGCACAAGGTTCTGCTCATGCGTTACTCTGATATCATCCTGGCCGAAGCGCATGGCCAGATCGGCGACCACGTCCATTTGATCGCTGGAGGCATCCCCTGGCGTCTCACCGATAGCCTTGAGCGAGACCTCGACGATTGCGTAGCCGGACTTCTTATGCGGCTTTAGATTGTTGCGGGCAAAGCGTGCAAAGGCCAGGTCGGCGGCCAGTGCCGTCTCGTAGACTTCCGATTTCGCGGGCAAAACCTCGAAGGCCTTCTGCACGAAGGCCCCGCGAATCCGCGCGATTTCGGCATCGGGCAGGTCGCCGGCTACGCCGATCTTTACCCATTCCTCCTCGACCTGGCGGGCGAACTCGTCACGTCCCAGGGCCGAAACCAAGATCTTGATCCGGGCCTTATAGATATTGTCGCGGCGACCGTGGCGATTATAGACCCTCAGTATCGCCTCCAAATAAGAGAACAGGCGGTGGGCCGGTAGGAACTCCCGAACCGTCGGGCCGATGAACGGGGTGCGCCCCATGCCGCCGCCGACGATAACCTCAAAGCCCAGCACGCCATCACGATTTCGACGAACCATCAGCCCGATATCGTGCGCCTTGGCGACGGTGCGATCCTTGACCGTGCCCGTGATGGCGATCTTGAACTTGCGTGGCAGGAACGAGAATTCCGGGTGCAGGCTCGACCACTGACGGATCGCCTCGGACCACACGCGGGGGTCGTCCAGCTCATCGGCCGCCGCCCCGGCGTACGGGTCGGCGGTGACGTTGCGAATACAGTTCCCACTGGTCTGGATGGCATGCATATCCACCGCCGCCAGGGCGTCCAAAATGTCAGGCGTGTCGGCCAAACCTATCCAGTGGAACTGCAAATTGGTCCGCGTGGTAAAGTGGCCATAACCCTTGTCAAAGCGCCGCCCAATATCGGCCAAGGCACGCAATTGGCGGCTGTCCATCGCACCGTAAGGGATGGCCACCCGCAGCATATAGGCGTGCAGTTGCAGATAGAGACCGTTCATCAGCCTTAGCGGCTTGAATTGGTCCTCGGTCAGTTCACCGGCGATTCGACGCGCCACCTGCTCGCGAAACTCCGCCGAACGGTCGGCAACGATCTCTTTGTCGAGGCTGTCGTAGTGATACATGACCCCTCCTCCTACTTACGCTTGATCAAATTGACGCGGCCGGTTGAGCGCGCCGCCCCATGGGCGTGTTGCAACACGGCGATGGTTGCGCCGCCCTCCGACTGTTTGCCGTGAGCCAAATGATTGGTTGGGCCGAGCGCTCGGATGCGCTCGCGATAACTCAGCGGCACCCACTGCCCCTCGCTCTCAATCAGATCGATGAGGTAGGCGTCTACGACTACGGTCACTTGTGCGCGGGCCTCCGCCTCGGTGGGTTCGGCTTGGGCGTCATCGTCGGCGAACAGTTCTGCTTCAGCGAATTGCTCGACCCAACGCCCGCCGTTCCAGAAAACGACTTCGCCGTCCGAGAGGCGATTTGCTGTGATGGCTTTCATAGTCCTGACCCTAAGCAAGAGACCTCACCCTTCTCCCCCTGCGGGAGAAGGTGTCGTGCGAAGGCACGACGGATGAGGGGTCTCTCAGATCTCTGAGATTGGCTCATCTGGGAAGCTGCGGATAGCGGAGCAAAACCCCTCATCCGACCGCCCCTTGGCGGCCACCTTCTCCCGCAAGGGCAGAAGGATCGCAAGATGCTGTAAGCTGGGGCAATGCCATGGCCATAGCCTCGCCAACGATAAGTAGGGCTGGGCCGGTGACGGCTTTGGCGGCGACGGCGAGTTCGCCCAGCGTCGTGGTGATCCGCCGTTCATCGGGGCGGCTCGCATTTTCGACGATCAATGCCGGGGTGCTGCCAACGCGGCCGGCTTCCATGAGCCTCGCAGCAATCGTCGCGGCGGTAGATAAGCCCATATAGATCACCACCGTTTGGTTGGCCCGCGCCAAGCTCGCCCAATCCAGGTCGGGGTCGACGCCCGCCGCCGCATGACCCGTGACAAAGGTCACAGCCTGGGCGAAGCCACGATGGGTCAACGGAGCACCCGCCCCAGCGCTGGCAGCTAAGGCCGCCGTTACGCCTGGTACCACCTGGCAATCGATCCCGGCCTCGCGGCAGGCCTCAAGCTCTTCGCCGCCGCGCCCGAACATGAAGGGGTCACCGCCCTTTAGCCGCACAACGGTCAGGCCCTCGCGCGCAAAGGCCACCAGCATCTTGTTGATTTCCTCTTGGGCATAAGAATGGCGTGACTTGCGCTTGGCCACAGAGATGCGACGCGCGCCACGTGGGGCCAAGTCCAAGACTTCGTCCGACACTAACCCGTCATGGACCACGACCTCAGCGGTGCCCAACACCCGTAGCGCCTTTAGCGTCAAAAGTTCCGGATCGCCCGGTCCAGCGCCTACCAGCCAAACCACGCCAGGCGCGGCACTAGGCGCGCTACCCAGCACGACGAGACCCGACTTCGATTTCACAGGCGGTTGGCGAGACATCGGTTATAGCTTCTCTAATGGTGCCGGCGGCTTGCATGCCGGAGGATGAATTGGCCAATTCCGACGTCGCAGGCTTGCAAAATCGGATTTTAAGCCCCAATTCGCAAGCAAGGACTTCTACCTGGGCTGTCAGGAAAACTCGTGGAACGCAACGCCGAACGCCGCCGACTGCCGCCTTTGAACGCATTGCGCGCTTTTGAGGCAGCCGCTCGACATCTCAATTTCTCCCGGGCCTCTGACGAGCTCTCGGTGACTCCAGGCGCGGTCAGCCAACAGATTCAAAACCTGGAAGACTATGTCGGTGCGCCGCTCTTCAAGCGCACGTCCAAGGGCCTTTTGCTGACGGACGCCGCCCAAACCGCCCTGCCCGCCCTACGCGAGGCCTTTGACCGCCTGGCTGAGGCCGCTTCGATGCTGACCGCCGCCGTGGATGGCCGTCGCCTGACCCTCACCGCCCCGCCCTCCTTCGCGGCCAAGTGGTTGGTGCCGCGCCTGGGTCTGTTCGAGAAGGCCCATCCCCATGTGGATGTCTGGCTCTCCGCCGGTCTTGAACTGGTGGACATGACCACCGGCGAGGTGGATGTCGCCCTACGCTATGGGGCCGGACGTTATCCCGGCCTGGAGGTCGCCCGACTGATCGGCGAAACCGTAATCCCGGTGCTTAGCCCAGAGCTCCACGCCACCAACCCGCTGAATTCGCCCGAGGACTTAGCTGGTCACGTCCTGCTGCATGACGGCTCATCCGAGCGCGACGAAAGCTGCCCCGACTGGACCATGTGGCTCACTGCGCGCGGCCTGCGCGGCGTCGACGGCGCACGAGGCCCCCGCTTCAATCAATCGAGCCTAGTCATCGAGGCCGCGGTCAACGGTCGCGGCGTCGCGCTGGCCAAACGCACCCTGGCCCAGGCCGACCTAGATGCAGGCCGCCTGATCTCACCCTTACAAATCTCCACCGCCGTCGACTTCGCCTATTACGTGGTCCACCCCAAGGCCAAGGGTCGCCTGCCGCAGGTCAAAGCGTTCCTGAACTGGATCACAGCAGAGGCCGCAGCCCACGAGGCGGCCCTAGCAGCGCTGGATAACGGAGCGGGAATTTAGGGGGCGGGCAATTAGACCCGCTCTGCTTCAGTGTCAGCTTCGTGCCGGCCGCCAGAGTGGACCTACGGCTACCATCAGCACAAGCACATTGAACGCCACGTTGGATGCGTTGCCCGAGGCAATAGAGCCTGCGCTGTCGAGACAGAACCAGGACAAGAGCCCGGTCAACACCGTGCGGCGCACGCCTTCCGGCGCGGCGTCATAGACCGCGCCCGACAGACCCCAGATCATCACACCCCAGCCCAGTAGAAAGCCACCAGTAACGGCCGATAAAAACCGAGTGTCGGGCGAAGCGAAGGTGGTTGCGCCGTCGACGGGCCAGCTTAGGATGTCCATCGTCAGGCGGGCGGGTTCCAGGGTCGGGATCATGGAGCCCAGGAAGAAGACCGGTCCAAAGGAGCCGACCACGAAGGCGGTGACTTTCAGCCAGCGCTTGTGGAAAGCGGGAGACTTGTAGCGGCTCATGCTGACTTCCTCAGTGCACCGCTGCCCATCAGGCCGATGGGATACATCACGAACAGGAGGGCGTTGGGCACAACATTGAGGCCAAATCCGGTGGCGATAGATAGGCTGCTATCGATCACGAACCAGGCAATCATGCCCGCGGTGATGGCGTTCCACATTTCCCTCGCCCCCTGACCCAGATCGCAGGCCGCGCGCACCAAAACCCAAAGCGTAACCGCCCAACCAATTGTGACGCCACCCATGACGCCTAGGCTGAAGCGCAGGGCCGGGTCGAAGAGCGCAGGGCTGGGGCCATGCAGTTTATCGAAGATCAGCTTGATTGGGCCGCTGGTCGCCTCAAAGGCACCACCGGCCACGATGAGGCCAAAGATGACGATGGAAATCGCCCAGATCATGAACCAACCGCGCCAGAACCCGCTCATCCCGCTCTCCAAGAG
>JANLPX010000380.1:0-1527 GCA_031367485.1 Alphaproteobacteria bacterium
GGCGCGCCGGGCGAACTTGTCGATCTGGTTGACCGAGTCGTGTCGCCGCAGCCGTTCTTTAACGGAAGCTATGCAGACATGGTGTCCAGATGGTTAACGCGCACATGATTGCGACCGCCCGCAGCACCCCGGGACGGCTCAGATATCAATAGAACCCGTCGAGTTGGTCCTCGGATTAAGCCTTCGCGCGGATAATTTGGCCGGCTTCGTAGGCCGCTTCGTCCTGCATTTTCACGACGTCATCACGCGGATATCGAGCAATGATTTCCCCGGTTACCCGGTTGACAGTCTTGTAGACATAGGAATTTCCGTCGCTTTCAATCACCAGTCGCAAGTCAGCTGCGTCCACAGCCCCCGTGGCAATCTGCGAGGCCAAGCTGCCGGTGCCCGTCTGGGGCAATGTCAGTGGCTGGCGGTCCTGCGTCATATCGTGGGATGTCGCCAGGCTTGAGATTTTTGTTTCCATTTCTCCTTCGTCGAACGGTTTGCACCATTGACGCTCCTGTTGATCCGAGATCGGCGGAAAGGTCGCCCTTCCCGCCGCACCCGATTAACCCCGCACCGCCTGGGGCGGCGCGGAACTAGGTTTCTTAACGGAACAGACTGAGGAAGCTCTGCGAAGAACTGTTGGCGATCGAGAGCGCCTGGAAGCCCAACTGCTGCTTTGTCTGCAGAGCCGTTAGCTTGGCACTTTCCTTGGCCAAATCGGCGTCCACGAGGTTACCGACGCCGCCATCGATCGCATCCTGCAACTTGCCCACGAAGGTCAAGTGGTTGGACAAAGCCTTAGCACCCGAGCCAAGCGCTGCCAGCTTGGTGGAAACGCCGGTGATCGCAGTGTTGACCAAGGCCAATTGCGAAACACCAAGGGCCTGCGTGCCGATGGAGGATGTTGCGGTCAAACCAACACCAGTCAGCGAAAGGTCTTGAGTCAAGACCGTCATCTTGTTGGTGCCGGTAGCGTCGGCCAGTGCCTGGATCGTCGTACCAGCTGCCTGGATCATATTGATGCCGTTGAAGGAGGCATTCGAAATAACCTTCGTGATCTGGTCACGAAGTTGGATATAGTCATTGTTCAACGCAGCGCGCGAGGTTGCGTCTGTACTGGTGTCGGAAGACCCGAGAGCCTTTTCCTTCATTTGGACTAGCATGTCGGAGATCGACTCACCGGCTGCCATGGCTACGTCAACAGTAGCCTGACCGCGCTGAAGTGATTCCTTCACCGCATTGAGGGACGAAGAGGTCGCGCGTTGGTTTTGTGCGATCGCCCAAATACCGCCGTTGTCTTTGGCGTTATTAACTTTCTTGCCGGTGCTGATCCGGTTTTGAACCATGCCCAACTCATCGCTGGTGCGGTTCAGGTTCTGAAGGGCAATCATCGCCCCATAATTGGTATTGATGCTATTCGGCATACTAAGTCCCTTTTCTTAGGTCGACGGTCGCCGTTTTGGCAACCTGAGGCATTTTGCCCTGTCGCTACACAAGCAAAAGGTGGGCCGGAGATGGGGGCGATTGAGACCGCTCTAT
>JANLPX010000415.1:0-11648 GCA_031367485.1 Alphaproteobacteria bacterium
TGCTTGAGCAGCACTACTTCTTCTTGCCACTTGCGGATCCGGCCTTCGATCATCTTTTCTACGACGCCGATGGGCTTGCCCGATTCCAGCGCTTGATCGGTCAGGAATTTTCGCTCCTTCTCCACCGAGGCAGGATCTAGATCATCGGTCGTCAGAGCGAGCGGCGGGGTCGGCGTACCGGCTACATGCATGGCGATCTTACGACCGACTTCCTTCAGCAAAGCTTGATCCCCGGCACCTTCCAGAGCCACCAACACCCCGAGTCGGCCTACGCCCTCGCCCTGGGCGTTGTGCAGATAGAGCGAGACAGCACCTTCGGACACGCTCAGACGAGCAGAGCGACGCAGGCGCATGTTCTCACCAATGGTCGCGATCATATTCGTGATCACGTCGCTGACAACCTCACCCTTGGTCGTCTTGGCTGCAGAGATGGCTTCGACGCCCTCAACGCTCAAGGCTACAGCCGCGATGTCGCGCGCGGCGTTCTGGAACGTGTCGTTCTTGGAGACGAAATCGGTCTCGGCGTTCAGTTCAACAACGACTCCCGTCTTGCCGTCAGCACTCAGCATGCCGGCCACAAGGCCTTCGGCGGCGGCGCGGTCTGACTTGTTGGCGGCCTTGGCCAAGCCCTTGGTGCGCAACCAATCCTTGGACGCTTCGATATCGCCGCCATTTTCCTGCAAGGCCTTCTTGCAGTCCATCATACCAGCACCAGTTATTTCGCGCAGGTCTTTGACCAGCGCCGCGGTGATTTCCGCCATGGTCAGCTCCTTCAAATTTGAAATTTGTGACGAGGCCCGGGGTAGGGTCTCGCCACCTTAGTTCTGGACCCGGTCGCTATCAGCCCGCTTCAGCAGGGGCTTCCGCTTCGGGGACCGGTTGAGCAACAATGGCCTCAAGTTCTGCGGCCAGAGCCTCAGGTTCCTCCACAGGCGCTGCTTCAGCCGCAACAGGTTCAGGGGTCAATTCCCGCGCCAAAGTCGGTTCCATGGGAGCCACGGAGGCACCCAAGTCAACACCAGACGCCGATTGGCCAGCAGCTAAGCCATCGAGGACTGAGTCGGCCATCAGGTCGCAATAGAGTTGGATCGCGCGCGCAGCGTCGTCATTGCCCGGGATCGGGTAATTGATACCGTCGGGATCGCAGTTGGTGTCCAGGATTGCGATAACCGGGATGCCAAGCTTCTTGGCTTCCAAAATCGCAATCGCTTCCTTGTTGGTGTCGATCACGAACATCAGGTCGGGAATACCGCCCATATCCTTGATTCCGCCCAGGGACAGTTCCAGTTTGTCGCGCTCGCGGGTCAGTTGCAGCAATTCCTTTTTGGTGCGGTTGGCGTCACCGTTCTCAAGAACCCCTTCAAGCTCGCGCAGACGGGCGATAGAGCCGGATACCGTGCGCCAGTTGGTCAGCGAACCGCCAAGCCAGCGGTGATTTACATAATATTGAGCGCAGCGCTTTGCAGCGGTGGCCACAGGCTCAGACGCCTGGCGCTTGGTTCCAACGAATAACACACGCCCGCCGGAGGCAGCGACTTCGCGTACCTTGACCAGGGCTTGGTGCAACAGCGGTATCGACTGCGATAGATCGATGATGTGAATGTTTGAACGGCTACCAAAGATGAAACGATCCATCTTCGGATTCCACCGGTGAGTTTGGTGGCCGAAGTGCGCGCCAGCTTCCAAGAGCTGACGCATAGAAAAATCAGGAAGCGCCATATGCTTTATAGTCCTTTTTCCGGTTAACCTCCGCAGGCAACTCCCCCGAATGGGGGACCGGAATGGATAGGGCGGGATGTCTCCCCGTCCTTGCCCAAACGCCTACGTGTGGAATGGGCGCTTAGTTAGTTGGGTGTTTGAAAAAAAGCAAGTGTGCGCGGTCTTGCTTGCTATCTGCCTTTGATGCAATCTAAGGTATCGGGAGGACGTCATGAAACTCAATATCGCAATTTCAGTTTGCGCTCTGGCTCTGGCTGCGGGCGGCACCGCCTTCGCATCGAGTTCCTCGTCGAGCAATATGAGCTCGGTATACCGCGCGGCAACTCACCCATCGCCGCCACCGCCCACCTCTAGCACCTCATCAACGCGATCCACTACGGTGATCGGCGAGGATCGTTTTCGACCCTATAAGGGTACCTCGACCTATTCCAACCGGGGCGGGGTCAACAGCTATCCTGCACCAGCTAAGCCTAAGGGTTACCGCCCCTACTGACTTCCACATGCCATTGCCCCAATCACGAAGTCACAGGTCCCGATTGGTGAACGGCTTCCAACTTGTAGCCGTCTAGGTCCGTTATGAACGCCGCATAGTAGGTTTCACCGTAATGAGGCCGCAGTCCGGGGGCACCCATGTCTTGGCCACCGCACGACATCGCTGCGGCATAAAAAGCGTCTACAGCGGCAGGGCTAGGGGCGTCGAGGGCCAGATGAAAGCCCCTACCCGGTGCGACTGGATTGTCCACCAAAAATAGCGCCAGTTTATCTTCCCCATCCGATGGTCCAAAGCCCGCAGCCGTGGCGTTGGACCAGAGACAAACCACGCCCAGCGGCTTCAACGCTGCCTCATAGAAAGCGGACGCCCTTGCCAAATTGGCCACTCCAAAGGACAGATGGCCAAGCATGAGACCTACAACTCTTCGACGAATACAACGCCTGGAGAGGTCTTAAGCGCCCCGCGCACCGCACCGTCCAAAGTGAAGCGGCCCGGCAACTTCATCTCCACCTCTCGTCCGCCCTCAATGGCGGCAACGAGGACGATCTCTCCGCCCCGGGCGTTAGAAACACCCTCTAACCGCTTCTTAAGGGCTTCGATCTCTGCGCTGCGCGGGATCAGATGGACACGCAAACCCGCAACCGCATTTTCAATCGCCTTATCGATGGGCTCAACATCATCACCAAAGAACCGCACCTCGCCGTCTTTGGCCTTGGCGCGAACGCGGATGGCGACAGCTTTACCGGGTTCGAGCAATTCCCGGCATTTACGCAAAGCTTCGGGCGGGAACAAGACCTCGTATTCGCCAGTAGGGTCGGACAGGGTTACGAACGCAAATTTCTCTCCACTTGATTGGGATGAGCGTTCCTGGCGACGGCGGACCACACCGGCCATCCGAAAGGCCTCGGCGCCAGCTTCCGCCTTTGGAATAACTTCAGCCAATAGATCAGTACGTTTGCGGCGTAGAGCCTCGACCATATCATCTAGGGGGTGACCCGAGAGATAGAAGCCGACCGCAGCAAGTTCCTCGTCTAGACGCTCGGTTGGGCTCCAGGGGTCGGATTTCGCCAACCTCGGGCGCTGTGCCTCGACCTGATCGCCGCCAAATAGCGAGCCCTGCGAAGACGCCCGCTCGGCCGCGACGCTCTGGCCATATCCGCAGAGCACGTCTGCCGACTTGAAGACCTGGGCACGATTGGGATGCAAACTATCAAATGCTCCGGCCCGCGCCAGAGTCTCAAAGGTGCGCTTGTTAACTTGCCGCGGATCGACCCGCTCCACGAAGTCGAACACATCCCGGAATGGTCCGCCTTCTCGCCGAACCTCAACGACATGCTCCATGGCTTGCAGGCCGACGTTGCGGATTCCACCAAGGGCGTAGAGCACTTCGCCATCACGCACATCAAAGTCGCCGCTTGAGACATTCACGTCCGGCGCGCGCACCCTCACGCCGAAGCGTTTGGCGTCTTGGTAAAAGGCGGCCAGCTTGTCGGTGTTGGAGATATCCAAGCTCATGGAGGCTGCAAAGAATTCAACCGGCGTATTGGCTTTCAGCCAGGCGGTCTGGTAGCCGATCAAGGCATAGGGCGCAGCGTGGCCTTTGTTGAACCCATATCCAGAAAACTTCGCCATTAGGTCGAAAAGGGTCCGCGCCAAATCGGCATCGACCCCACGTTCGGCCGCGCCGCTGGAGAAGCGTTCCCATTGCTGGTCCATCTCCTCCTTCTTCTTTTTACCCATAGCGCGGCGCAGGAGGTCGGCTTCACCTAGACTGTAACCCGCCATGAGGCGGGCGATGCTCATAACCTGTTCTTGATAGACGATGACGCCATAGGTCTCCGCTAGCACGGGCTCCAAGAGCGGGTGATAGATATTCACCGGCTTTCGCCCGGCCTTGCAGTCCACATAGGCCGGAATCGACTCCATTGGACCAGGCCGATAGAGCGAGATGAGGGCGGTGATGTCTTCCAATGAGTTGGGTCTGAGCTGGCGTAGGATGTCGCGCATCCCCTGACCTTCCAACTGGAACACACCGATCGTCTGGGCTGAGGCCATCAGCTCATAGGCCTTAGCATCGTCCAGCGGCACGTTATCGATGTCGAACTCCGCACCCCGCTTGGCCAAGTGCTTCATGGCGCGGTCGATGACCGTTAGGGTTTTCAGGCCCAAAAAGTCGAATTTTACCAAGCCCGCGCTCTCCACCCATTTCATATTAAATTGGGTCGCGGGTAGATCGCCGCGCGGATCGCGATAGAGCGGCGAGAGTTGGGTTAACGGTCGGTCCGAGATGACGACGCCTGCCGCGTGGGTTGAAGCGTTACGATAGAGCCCCTCCAGCTTCAGGGCGATTTCGAGTAGCCGCGCTACCCCCTCATCATCGGCCTTGGCCTGTTTCAGACGCGGTTCGATCTCGACGGCCCGCGCCAGAGTTACTGGATTTGCCGGATTGGCCGGGATCATCTTGGCCAACCGATCCACCTGGCCCAGCGGCATCTGCAGCACACGGCCAACATCTCGCAGAACGGCTCGGGCCTGCAGGGTGCCAAACGTAATGATTTGAGCCACGCGGTCGCGACCATAGCGTTGCTGTACGTAACCGATCACTTCCTCCCGCCGTTCTTGGCAGAAGTCGATGTCGAAGTCGGGCATGGACACCCGTTCCGGATTCAAGAACCGTTCGAACAACAAACCATAGCGCAGCGGATCCAAGCCTGTGATCAGCAACGACCAAGCCACGAGTGAACTTGCGCCAGAACCACGGCCTGGTCCTACCGGAATGCCGTGGGCTACCGCCCACTTCATGAAGTCCGAAACGATCAGGAAATACCCGGAGAAACCCATCGATTGGATCACCCCGATCTCGCGTTCCAGGCGCTCCCAATAGAGAGCTTCGGGCATCGGTAGGTCCAAACCGGCGATCCGGGCCTTAAGTCCCTCCCGTGCTTGGGACTCTAATTCCTCCGCCTCTGATCGGCCTTCAGTGGTCGGGAAGCGCGGCAAGATCGGATCGCGCTTCAAGACCATGAAGACGCACCGGCGGGCGATCTCTAACGTGTTATCGCAGGCTTCCGGCAGGTCGGCGAACAGCGCCCGCATGTCGTGGGCTGGCTTGAACCAGTGTTCCGGCGTGACCTTGCGGCGATCATCCTGGCCCATAAACGCGCCATCGGCGATGCAGAGTAACGCCTCGTGGGCGCCGTAGAGGTCGGCCGTGGCAAAGCAGACATCGTTTGTGGCGACCACCGGGACATCATTGGCATAGGCAAATGCCACGAGTTCAGGTTCCGCCACGGCTTGATTGGCCAAACCGTGTCTCTGGAGTTCGATGTAAAATCGGTTCCCAAATACCCGCGACATCTCACTCAAGGCCACCCCGCCCTCGTGGGGTTTTCCGGCGACAAACAGCGGATCGATTGGCCCATCCGAACCTCCAGACAAAAGGATAAGGCCTTCGGAATGCTCAACAATCTTGGCCCAGGGAACACTGGGTTCTTCGGTGCCGTCTGCCTCGAGATAGGCATGGGACGAAAGCTCTGAGAGGTTGAGATAGCCCTGTTCGTTTTGGGCCAGGAGCACGATCGTTGGCACCTTGGCCCAGCGCTCTGGAGATCGCCCCCCGATCCCCGTCACAGGTAGGGCGCAGCCAACTATCGGCTGAACCCCAGTTTCCTTTGTTAAAACAGAGAACTCGAGCGCACCGAACAGGTTTGCCCGATCGGCTAGCGCTACTGCTGGCATTCCATCGGCCAATGCCAGTTTGCCGATGACCTCGGCCTTTATCGCGCCCTCAAGTAGGGAATAGGCCGATTTCACCCGCAGATGAACGAAACCCAGACCGTCGCCCACCTGCTATCTCCTGAAATCTTATGCTGCGAACTGGGCCACTTGGCACATGACCCAAACAAAGCTCGCCACCGACACAAAGGCTAGCGATTCCCTAGCGAAACGAACCATCTTCGACTCCATCGTTCTGTACGTTCGCTGTATGTTCTATTGCTGTTTTGTTCTCATTGCAAGAGCTCTTTTCCCACGGCTAGCCGAGGCTCTGCTCGACCAATTTTCCATCAACCATCGCCATTACACGATCCATATGCTGGGCCAGGGTAAGGTTGTGGGTTGCCACCAACGCAGCAACCCCCTCGCGGCGGGCCAGAGCATAGAGGCTGGCAAATACCGCCGTCGACGTGGAGGGATCAAGGTTCCCCGTCGGCTCATCGGCCAGTAACAGGCGCGGCTTGTTGGCAAGCGCGCGTGCGACGGCAACCCTCTGTTGCTCGCCACCGGAGAGCTGGGCCGGTTGATGGTCGAGACGTTCGGCAAGGCCCAACTCCGTGAGGAGTTCCTCGGCTCGGTCTCGGGCTATCCGGCGCGACTTCCCCGAGATCATCTGGGGCAAGGCCACATTATCTAGCGCGCTGAATTCCGGGAGCAGATGGTGCGCTTGGTAGACGAAACCGATCGTGGCTAAGCGTATCTGAGTCCGGGCCTGGTCATTGAGTTTCGAGCAGTCCTGGTCATCAATGAAGACCTGCCCCGCCGTCGGATGTTCCAGCAGCCCGGCGGCGTGAAGCAGGGATGATTTGCCCGAACCCGAGGGGCCAATCAGACCAACGATCTGACCTGCCGACACATCCAGATCGACCCCGTTCAACACCTGAAGCGTGCGATCCCCTGACTGATAGGTCCGGCGCAGCCCCCTGAGGCCAAGGACGCGTTTACTCATAGCGCAACGCCTCAACCGGATCGAGGCGTGCAGCCTGCCAAGCTGGCAGCAGCGTTGCCAGGAAGGCCACGCCCAAAGACCAGCTGACAATCACAGTGATCTCCATCCAATCGATCTTGGCGGGGATGCGCGACAGGAAATAGACGTCAGCTGAAAACACCTGCGCGCCGCTGATCCATTCCACGGCCTGTTGGATAGGATCGATGAAGAGACAAAAGAGGACGCCGATCAGCAGACCTGTAAGGGTACCTAAAGCACCAACTGTCGCCCCGGCCATGAAGAATATTCGCAGGATTGAGCCCTTGTCCGCGCCCATTGTTCGCAGGATGGCGATGTCCTTACCCTTGTTCTTCACCAGCATCAGAAGCCCGGAAATGATGTTCATGGCCGCAATGCCCACAAGCAGCATCAGGATCAAGAACATCACCTTGCGCTCCACCTGAAGGGCACCCCAGTACGAGGCATTCTTCTGCGTCCAATCGGTTACAACCGAGGTCGGACCAACAACGGCAGAGACCTGAGGCTTCATGGCCGAAGCGCGGTCAGGATTGGCCAGCTTCAACTCCACAAAATCGATACTTGAATCACGCCCGAAGAAGAGCTGCGCCTGCTCAAGCGGCATATAGATGAAGGTTTGATCGTAGTCGCTCATCCCGACACTGAATGTACCGACAATCGTGTAGGTCTTGCGTTGTGGCGTTGCGCCAAAGGCCGTCGCGCCGCCAGAGGGGGACACTAGGGTGATCGCATCGCCTGGCTGCACACCCAGGCTCTGAGCCATCCGATCACCAACAAGGATGAGATCGCCGCCATACTCACCCTCCCCGAAGCCCTCCAAAGAACCGCGAACAATGTTCTCGGACACCAGTTTCGTCGCGGCCAAGTCGGTGGGCGTTATCCCGCGAACCACGGCACCGGATATCTGGCCCTGCCCCATTACCATGGCTTGGGCCTCGACGATGGGAGCAACCTGGACGACCCCATCTATAGCGGCCAAACGCGCAACGAGTTTGTCGCGCCCTGGTGCAGTGATCGGCCCGCCTGTTACGTAAACATGCCCATTGAAACCCAAGATCCGGGTCATCAGCTCAGAGCGAAATCCGTTCATCACACTCATGACGATGATCAGGACAGCGACCGCTAGGGTTATGCCTATGAACGATATCAGAGAGATCAGCGCGACCCCACCTTCGCTACGTTTTGCCCGAAGGTATCGTGCAGTGACCGCCCTTTCCCAAAACCCAAAGGGCGGAGCACGATCATGACTCACTTGCATATCTAACACCGAACACCGTTTAACGACCGTTGATAGCCGCTGACGTTGCGTTCCTGCAACGAGTCCCGAGCGAAAAGAAGGCCGCCCAGGGAGATGAGCGGCCCTCAAGTTGTCGGGGAAAACGACACCATCGCCCTGAAGCCACTGTGTCGAACCTTGGATACCGAAACTCTGATGCGCGCCTTGGGTCTTACCCGGCTCGATCCCCGTGATTTCTGAGACTGCATAAATTCCAGGCACTCAGGCGAGATGAACCGCGCGAGTGCATTATCGTTTAGCGAATATTCAATGGAGGAAGCCGGATGAGGTGGAAGGTCAGAATTAGCCACAAGATCGCGAACAAAACCGCTGCAATCGCTGTGGTGATCAAGAATTTAGATTTGAGTTTGGGATCAACCGGCGCGCCCGGATCGCCGCCGTCACCCTTGTCGATTCCGGCTTCGGCGTGACTGACCACACCGAACGGGAGCACGGCAAACAGCACCGTCCACCAGATGGTCACGAAGATCGCAATGCCGCTGAAGATCGTCATCCGTGATGCTCTCCTGGAGTCTGCATAAGCTCAACCAATACGCCGCCCATATTCTTGGGATGAATAAAGATGACCGGAACGCCGTGCGCCCCGATTCGGGGTTCGCCCGTGCCGAGCACTGTCGCGCCTTTTGCTCGCATATCGTCCCGCGCCGCTACGATATCCTCGACCTCAAAACAGATGTGGTGCTGGCCGCCGGCGGGGTTTTTGGCCAGGAAGCCGTGAATTGGGGACGCCTCCCCATGGGGCTCAATCAGTTCGATTTGACTGTTGGGTAGATCAACGAAACAGACCCAAACCCCTTGCTCAGGCAGGGCAAATTTCTCGCCAATCGAGGTTGCTCCTAGGACATCTCGGTAGAGCTTCACCGACTCCTCGATAGAGGGGGTGGCGACGCCGACGTGATTTAGTTTTCCAATCATGGGCTGTTTCTACACCTACTGAGCGGGACTTGTCCTGCCTTACTGGGTGGCGAGCGCCGTACCACTGTCAGTCATGGGGGCTCGGCCGGTCGCGGGTTCAAAGATCGCGCCGGAGTCTAGCAGGTGCTGGATGCGATCACGGGTGTAGCCCAACTCTAAAAGTATCTCGACGCTGTGCTCACCAAGGTCAGGTGTTGGATATTTGAACCCTGACGGCGTGGCTGAAAAATCGGCATAGCTGCGCACGCTTTGGATGGCCCCAAGCCGACCGTGCTGCCAATCCTCAAACAGACCGTTTTCACGGAGCCAGCCGTTGTTGAAAACTTCCGGGCCAACATGCACAGGTGCAGCTGGAACGCCGGACGCCCAGAGCGCCAAAGCGGTCGCGTCGCGCGGCTGGTTGGCTACGGCAGCGGCAATCTTGCGAGACAAATCCCCGTCGCGCGTGGCGCTGAGGCTTGCGGCCAAATCCGCCACCTCTATTGCCAAGAACTGTAGCGCCTTCTGGGCCTCGTCAAGGGTCTCGCAAGACAGGGCGATCCATCCGTCGGCGCATCTATAGTAGCGTTCCAGCGCCCGAACCCCGGTGCAGTCACGCCCGCCCAGGTCATTTGGTGGCCGCCCACAATAACTAACCACCTCGCCTATTTGGTAGGTCAGGCTTTGAGCCATGAGGCTAGTCAGGACCTCCTGGCCCTCCCCACTCTTCTCTCGCTCATTGAGGGCTGTGATGATGCCAAAAGACACAATGGCAGCGGTTGCGACGTCGTTGACGGCCATGGTGTGGAGGATCGGCTCGTCCGCGCCACCCTGGGCCGCCATCATACCGCCTTCGGCTTGCAACAGCGGGTCGAACCCTGGCCGGGTGGAACGAGAACCGGTCGCACCGTAAGCGTTGATTGAGCAGGAAATGATCCTTGGATTGATAGCCCTTAGCGCTTGGTATCCGATGCCGAGGCGATCGCGAACACCAAGTCGGTAGTTGTCCAGCACCACGTCTGCCCCGCGCGCTAGATCGAAAAATAGTGCCCTGGCGCTTTCCTGTTTCAAATCTATGCCCAGTGCCCGCTTGCCGCGACTACAGAACAGGAAGGGTCCACCGTCACTGCGAAAGGGGTCGCCTTCCGCCGGCTCGATCTTGATGACGTCCGCGCCGAGATTGGCCAAGACGCCCCCAGCGTGGGCTCCAGCAATAACACTACCCATATCCAAAACGCGGATGCCGGCGAGGGGTGACTTGGCCCGCCCTCTGGTCATCTCAGCAACAGGAGGTCGTGGAGGCCAAGTCCGCGCTACAGACGGTTTTGCCAGACCCCGAATTTCCGCCGGGCTCGCAGAGAGCTTCAACGGTAATCCGGGGATTACGACCTCGCCCAAATCCACATGGTTGAACGTAAGGCGCAGTCCTGCCTCAGCGATCACCTCGCTGGCGAACCAGTCTTCACGGGGACCAACGGGCGCACTTGGAACTCCAGCGGCGCGCAACCGGTCCAACCAAACCTCGCGCGGCTGTTGTTTGAAGATCATCTCTAGCGCGTCCCGCCCTGCCAGAGGGTCAGCGACAAACTCATCAAATCGCTCGGGACACCCGAAAACCTCTAGTGCCAATTTGAAGAAGTTCATGAATAGGGTCGCGAGGAACAGCCACTGCCCATCGGCACATTCGTAGAGGCGGTAGTTAGGCGAGGCCCCTCGCGGTGCGCCTCGGGGCAGCGGCCCTGAGGATTTAACGTTGACCGGCCCGGTGACCTGGGAAAATCCGTTCAGGCCGGTGACCACAACACCCTGACCGCGCCCACTGCGACTGCGCTCCAGTAAGGCAGAACCCATGGCGCTGGCCCCCATGACGGCTTGACCGTACCAAATGAGCGGCAAGACCAAATGAACCGGAACGTCCTCATAGGCTCCCTGCCGATAGGCCATCCCCGTCAGCGCTGAGGCAAGGTTGTGGCGGGGGGGGAGCTGGCTCCAGACACCAGTCTTGCCATAAGGGGGCATCCATACGTGGATTAGGCGTGGATATTTTGCCGTCAACGTAACGGCATCCAGGCCTAAGGGTTCGAGCTGACCCGGCTGATTGTCGAAGACCACCACATCGGCCTGGGCGATCAGAATTTGGACGCTTGGGTCGCCGAGTTCAGCCGATAGGATACCCTTATTGCGGTTCCAGGCCTGGTAGCCCGGATGCGACTTGAGGCGGTCACCCTCAAGAGGCTCAATCTTGATGATCTCAGCTCCGAAATCCCCCAGCAGCATGGTGGCCATCGGCCCGGCCACACCCTGGGAGAAATCAAGCACACGCAAGCCCTGATAAGCTGACAAACCCGGCCTCCCCTTGCGGCACCTTTTGGTGGCAGCTCGCAAGCTCATCAAAGCCGGGCTTGGGGCCAGCGTAAAGCCTAAAGCCTGAGTACGGTTGTCTCAACGACAGGCCTGCGACCCCAAATCCGGTGCCCCGCTTTCTTGACAGCGCGCGATAAGGC